>NZ_JAUBPT010000001.1:90709-90775 GCF_036700905.1 Microcoleus sp. S13_C3
GCTACCCTCACCGGGCACAGCAATTTGGTCTGGAGCGTCGCCTTTAGTCCAGATGGCTTGACTTTG
>NZ_JAUBPT010000001.1:90875-94060 GCF_036700905.1 Microcoleus sp. S13_C3
GCTTCTGCAAGTGACGACAACACCATCAAACTGTGGCACCTGCAAAGCCAAAAACCCATCGCTACCCTCACCGGGCATAGCAGTTCGGTTTGGAGCGTCGCCTTTAGTCCAGATGGCTTAACTTTGGCTTCTGCAAGTGACGACAACACCATCAAACTGTGGCACCTGCAAAGCCAAAAACCCATCGCTACCCTCACCGGGCACAGCGATTTTGTATCGAGCGTCGCCTTTAGTCCAGATGGCTTGACTTTGGCTTCTGCAAGCAGAGACAAGACGATCAAACTGTGGAACCTGCAAAGCCAAAAACCCATCGCTACCCTCACCGGGCATAGCAATTCGGTCTTGAGCCTCGCCTTTAGTCCCGATGGCTTGACTTTGGCTTCTGCAAGCACTGACAAAACCATCAAACTGTGGAACCTGCAAAGCCAAAAACCCATCGCTACCCTCACCGGGCACAGCGATTTGGTCGAGACCGTCGCCTTTAGTCCCGATGGCTTGACTTTGGCTTCTGCAAGCACTGACAAAACCATCAAACTGTGGAACCTGCAAACCCAAAAACCCATCGCTACCCTCACCGGGCACAGCGATTCTGTCGGGAGCGCCGCCTTTAGTCCCGATGGCAAAACTTTGGCTTCTGGAAGCAGTGACAAAACCATCAAACTGTGGGTTTGGGATTTCGATAAACTAATGGCATTCGGTTGCAACTGGATTAGCGATTATCTCAGAACCAATCCGAAAGTGACAGAAGAGGATAGACAGATGTGTGCTGATTACCTCAACCAAGAGTCAATCAAATAGGATTTAGGCAAAAACCGCCAACCTGCCAGATGTTCGCACTACATTTTTTTCAGTACCACTTCCACTTTTTACGTTGTCCATTCCTCACTCGCATCAGTCACAACCCTAATATTTCCCTGCCGCGAATCTTCCTCCACAACCGGCACCAGCATCGGATTATTAAATCTTTCAATTTAATTTTCACTTTTGTAGTTAGGCGAGGTTTGGGGAGTTCAAAAAGCGGTAGGTGCTAACTCGGAGGGATATTACACTGATGGCCCTTTGAATATAAAACATAAAACTCCTGGAGTGCTGACATTTGTTCTCTCAATCTAGATATCTCTAAATCCAAGGTAGGGAGTAGTTTCTCAAGGTGGCGAACCTCACTAAACCACAGTCGTAACTCGGGTTTGAGAGTTGCATAGAGCGTTGCGGGACACGACAGTAATATTGCTGTTATTATCTCTGCTACGAATTGCTGTTGAGGCCACTTCCCTACAACAGACATTGCATCCGAGTCATCGCTTGACAAGCATTGGTGAACAATATCAAACAGTGGATTTAACTCAATAGCTGCCCGTAATTTCTCAAGTGTCTCTGCAGTCTCTGACGAGGTATGCACCATAGTTGTGAATTCAACAGGCCAATGGTGCAGGATGGTACTGACACATGAAGCAATTGAATCAGGTTGCTCTTTTCTCAGAATGTCTGGGAGTATTTCTGCAAAGTAACTAGCAACACTACACCACTGATGTAAATCACAAGCAACATGAAAGAAGGTTTCTGGCAACCTTTCACTCTTCTGCAATAAAATATAACCTCGACATTGATTAGTGACGGGATCGACAGGTTCAAACGCTTGCCATAACAAAGGCAGAGAAACCCAGTGAGGTGGATATTTGAAACGGGCAACATCCAGCAGAAGAACTAGATCCCGCTGTCGATGATAGCCACCAATTGGTGAGAAGTGACCATCACCCGTTTGTCCCAAGGCCTTTCGGCTGTACGAAACAACTAGATGAATATCACCTGACGCCGTAGTTACCTCCTCAACTGCTTGCCGAAAGTTTTCCAAGCTGCTTTGGTGGTAACGGTTAGGTTTTACAACAGCACCGTTGCAACGTGCTATACAGACAAACTCATCAAAGGTGATACCGTTTTCTTTAATGACTGAAAGAGGTAAACAACAGTCTAAAAATTCCTCTCCATACCATCTCCACACCCCTTTCCAAATGCGACCCGGATCGATGGATAAGGCATTAAGAACAACAACTAAACTACCCAATCCACAAAAAGCGGGTTCTGCTTGAGTGTGAAACTGTTCCGCTAGAGCAAAATACCCTTCCATACCTCCCAATGCCAACGCTTCTCGAAATATTTGCTTTCCCTCTACGGAGGAAAAGGCAATAGCAGAATCGGGGAGTGAACGACGATAAAACCCTTGAGCACACATTGAGTGTTTTAACCCTGATTGCTTATGGTGCTAATGAATATTATGCAACATCGTCACCTTGATAATGATGAATGCACTTATTTACTATTTTTTTCAATTTTAGCAATAAAACGCTGCGAAGGTTTGACTTTCGGGGTGCAAATTTAAAAACCGTGATTATTTGCGAGGGATGGCTAGGCATCAAGCTGATGAAAAAAATCGGAAATTCGCCACAGATTGAGCGTTATGCAGCTCGGATAAATCTCACAGCACCCTTCTCTAGAACAGGCAAGATGCCTGTTCCACAAATAGTGAATTTTCTTGTGGAACAGGCATCTTGCCTGTTCATAAAAAGCTTATTTAGAATGGTGCAACATCTCTGATAAATCAAAATTTTATGAATAGCCTTAATTACGCGATGTTTTAGAAGAGTCAGATCAAGAGTGGTAATAGTTGCAATCAATCAAATTTAAGCCGGTGATTGGGATTGGCACTGATGTGGTCTATCTTCAGGGGATTTATATTGAGGTTGCTGATAACGATATGGGAATTAGCAAATATCTCCCAGAGCCACTTTCTGCTCCCTGGTTGGCAGAACTAACCATCTCGTCAAAGATTCCTCTCAGGTATCGGATAATTGTAGAGCAGCACCAAGGATATCTGCGTCACAGTTAATTAATCGTGTTTACCGTTGGGTGGGGGCGGGTTTTTGAGATTGTTGGTTTTAGCCAGAGATTGTTGGTGAACCCGCCCCTACAGGGACTGTAAAATTTTTGAAAGATGTAAATGTTTGTATATAAACTGACCGAATTTATCGACAATAGACGAGAATTGAACAGTTAATTAATAGTGTTTACCGTTGGGTGGGGGCGGGTTTTTGAGATTGTTGGTTTTAGCCGGAGATTGTTGGTGAACCCGCCCCTACAGGGACTGTAAAATTTTTGAAAGATGTAAATGTTTGTATATAAACTGACCG
>NZ_JAUBPT010000001.1:94160-115886 GCF_036700905.1 Microcoleus sp. S13_C3
AATTTATCGACAATAGACGAGAACAGTTAATTAATAGTGTTTACCGTTGGGTGGGGGCGGGTTTTTGAGATGGTTGGTTTTAGCCGGAGATTGTTGGTGAACCCGCCCCTACAGGGAATGTAAAATTTTTGAAAGATGTAAATGTTTGTATATAAACTGACCGAATTTATCGAAAATAGAGGAGAATTGAACAGTTAATTAATAGTGTTTACCGTTGGGTGGGGGCGGGTTTTTGAGATTGTTGGTTTTAGCCAGAGATTGTTGGTGAACCTGCCCCTACAGGGACTGTAAAATTTTTGAAAGATGTAAAATTTTGTATATGAACTGACCGAAGTTATCGAAAATAGACGATAGTGAAACAGTTAATTAATCGTGTTTACCGTTGGGTGGGGGCGGGTTTTTGAGATTGTTGGTTTTAGCCAGAGATTGTTGGTGAACCCGCCCCTACAGGGACTGTAAAATTTTTGAAGGATGTAAAATTTTGTATATGAACTGACCGAAGTTATCGAAAATAGACGACTGTGAAACAGTTAATTAATCGTGTTTACCGTTGGGTGGGGGCGGGTTTTTGAGATTGTTGGTTTTAGCCGGAGATTGTTGGTGAAGCCGCCCATACAGGGAAGGTAAAATATTGGAAAAATGTAAATGTTTGTATATGAACTGACCGAAGTTATCGAAAATAGACGATAGTGAAACAGTTAATTAATCGTGTTTACCTTTGGGTGGGGGCGGGTTTTTGAGATTGTTGGTTTTAGCCAGAGATTGTTGGTGAACCCGCCCCTACAGGGACTGTAAAATTTTTGAAAGATGTAAAATTTTGTATATGAACTGACCGAAGTTGCGGAAAATAGACGATAGTTGATGTTCAAGAGATTTCAAGCCTCCGCGAAAACAAATTTTAATCAGGTAAGAAAATGGTAGTAGCAGCACCTGTTCAATCCGGCAGTCAGTCGATTTTTCAAACTCGCTACGACAACTTTATCGGCGGCAAGTGGGTGCCACCGGTGAAAGGGAAATACTCGGAAAACCTTTCTCCAATAACAGGAAAAGCAATTTGTCAAATCCCCCGATCGACCGCCGAGGATGTAGAATTGGCACTGGATGCCGCCCACGCTGCGAAAGACAAGTGGGGTAAGACTTCCCCAGCCGATAGGGCGCGGGTTTTACACAAAATAGCCGATCGCATCGAAGAAAACCTCGATCGCCTCGCCATCGCCGAAACCTGGGATAACGGTAAACCAATTCGCGAAACCCGCCTCGCAGACATACCACTGGCGATCGACCATTTCCGCTACTTCGCAAGCTGCATCCGAGCTCAAGAAGGTTCGATCGGCGAACTCGACGGAACCACCGTCGCCTACCACTTCCACGAACCCCTAGGCGTCATCGGACAAATCATCCCCTGGAACTTCCCGATATTAATGGCCGCCTGGAAACTCGCCCCAGCCCTCGCCGCCGGAAACTGCGTCGTGCTCAAACCAGCAGGCCCCACCCCCGCCTCAATCTTGGTACTGATGGAAATCATCGCCGACTTAGTACCAGACGGCGTTATCAACGTCATTAACGGGCCCGGCGCCGAAATCGGCAAAACCCTCGCCACCAGTCCCCGGATTGCCAAAGTTGCCTTCACCGGCGAAACCACCACCGGCAGGCTAATCATGCAATACGCCTCCCAAAACGTCATCCCCGTCACCCTAGAACTAGGCGGCAAATCCCCCAACATTTTCTTTGAAGATGTCTGCGCCCAAGACGACGAATTCCTCGACAAAGCAGTCGAAGGATTAGTCATGTTTGCGTTCAATCAAGGCGAAGTGTGCACCTGTCCCTCCCGTGCCTTAATTCAGGAGTCAATCTACGATCGATTCATGGAAAGGGCGATCGATCGCATCCGCCAAATCAAACAAGACAACCCCTTAGATCCGACAACCGCCCTCGGCGCCCAAGTCTCCATCAACCAGATGGAAAAAATCGCCGAATACGTCAAAATCGGTCACGCCGAAGGCGCAGAATGCCTGATTGGTGGCGAAAGAAACATCTTATCCGGCGACTTGCAAGACGGCTATTACTTCCAGCCAACAGTCTTCAAAGGAAACAACAAAATGCGAATTTTCCAAGAAGAAATCTTCGGCCCAGTATTAGCAGTCACCACCTTCAAAGACGAAGCCGAAGCATTAGAAATTGCCAACGATACCCTCTACGGTTTAGGTGCCGGAGTTTGGACTCGCGACATCAACACCGCCTACCGCATGGGCCGCGCCGTTCAAGCAGGCCGCGTGTGGACAAACTGCTATCACCTATATCCAGCCCACGCAGCATTCGGCGGCTACAAATCATCTGGAATCGGCCGCGAAAATCACAAAATGATGTTAGATCACTACCAGCAAACCAAGAATTTGTTAGTCAGCTACAGCCCGAAAGCATTAGGTTTCTTCTAATGTTTTAGTTATTGGGAAGAAAGAAAGAAGAAAGACAAACTTCAATGATTCGTCAACTCCTTCTTTCTCTCTTTCCTCTCTTTCTCTGTGGCCTCTGCGCCCTCTGCGGTTCATAAAAAAAAATCTCATTCACAAACGAAATAAAATTGCTACACAAAGAGACTGCAATGGAAACTGCCAAAGTCACCGCAACAGAAGCCGCTTTAAAATTAATTAACCATCTCAAAACTCAACACGGAGAATTGATGTTTCACCAATCCGGCGGCTGCTGCGACGGTAGTTCCCCCATGTGCTTTCCCGATGGCGAATTGATAATCGGTGATGGTGACGTATTGCTGGGCGAAATAGGCGGTTGTCCCTTTTATATTGCAGCCCAGCAATACAAATATTGGCAGCACACGCAGTTAATTATAGACGTGGCATCGGGGCCAGGGGGCAGCGATTTTTCTCTGGAAGGGCCGGATGGAGAGCGTTTTATTACTCGTTCTCGCTTGTTTGCTAATGCTGATTAACTCTGTTTATCCTTAACTTGCCTGCAGTTTCTCTAAAAACATGAATTTGCTTAAGCCTGAAACCCGGTTTCTTTCATGGCAGCGAAAAAACCTATTTTTATTTAAGTTTTGATCTACAGCAATTTGGTCGCAAATTGCTGTAAGATTGCCGATCGGTCCTCAAACACTATTGTAATTAAGGAAAATCTAATTTGGGCGATCGCTCAATTGCAGATTGAGCTTTTGTTGTGATAGCGACAGGTTTCACGCTGCCGCTAAAATCAGTATCTGAGCCGGTGCAGGATTAATTATTAATGGGCGACTTCAAAGTTTCTGCACTCAAAACTTCAGAAGACTTTAAACTTGAGTATTTTTAATTAGGGCCAATTCAATTTTGTCACCAGCCTTTTGAGTCACTTGTGCGCGCAAACCGGGCCCAAAAAAAGTAGCTATTTTGTCTTGCTTTTCTTCCCATAAGTCGATCGCCAGTAGTGGCGAATAAAACTCTAAAATTAACCCATAAGCACCATCAACATCAACTTCCCGCAACCCTTGCAGGAGGGGCCGTTCCTCGTCTGTCGGGGCCAGGCCCAAGCGCTCCAAAGCATCATCTAAGTGCGCGGGTTGGCCGTAGCGAAATCGGGTGACATCTTTGCGGACTTGGTTTTGAGTATCTGTGGCCTGACTTTCTCGCAGGAGGAGAACTTCAGCAGAGGTAGGTTCGGTGAACTCCACTGGTTCGAGTTCGGCCGCTTTTAGCGCCAAACCTCCCAGCAACAGCGGAATTCCATAAAAAAAACCGGCTAGGTTCAGGGTAGGTCTGTCTGTGAAGTAGGCTCCGAACCCGACTGCTGCTATAATACCGCCAACAACTAAGGCTAGGTTTGCTAAAGAAATTTTGCGTAACATATTAGTGAGGTAAGTAGTCCGACAGAAATAATATACTTTAATTATTATCTGTCAAAAAGTCTTGAATAAATTTAGTTTTTTTGCCAAAAGACCTGCAAAAACTGCTAGCATCTATGAGCGCGGGAGCGGTGTGCATCCACAGTCTTGTCTCTAGCTTCAGAAGCTTATCCAGCCGGACTCGTCCGGGCGCGCCATTGGTAAATATCCGTGTTAATTGCGCGGCGTTGGTTCCAGAAGGCAATCGAGATCGGCAGTATCATCAAAGTATACAGAGTGGCGATCGCGATCGACACTCTTGCCCTTTCAACCATTTTTTGGACATGATTAAAGACGAAGACAAACAAACTGCTGGAGCAAACAAGGCGGTTCTGGAGCAGATTAACTCGCTCAAGCGCGAAGATGAAAGGCTTTATAATATCTTAGCGATCGATGTCTGGGCCCTAGCCAAGACGATGGATGAATATCAACCGGGATTTTGGGCGGCTTTTATGAAAAACCGGGAGAAGGCCCTGAAGCGATTTTTAGCTGGAATGATTAAAAATAAACCCGCAGATACCAAACGTCCGCCTTTTTTGCGCTAAAATGTGGCTGAAGTTGGGCTGAACTTTTGATGTACAATCAAACTATAACACAGACCCAAAAACCCTGAGCAGATTCATCACTTCCTATATATAAACAGTGAAGGATTTGCCCAAAAAGGGATGTCGGTGAATTAAGAATCTCCGTCTGTTCGCAGGGGGGAATGTCAAATATTTTTGTTAATAGTAGCAAAGGAAAAAAACAATGGATGCACAGACAATCAAAGAGCGCGTAGCACAGATCGAAGTCAAGCGGGAATCCCTCGTGCGGCTGTTAGATCGATCGGACTTGGGAGCCATGAGAATAGATGTGAGTCAGGCGATCGAAGAAATTGACGATCTCTTAGAAGAATTCAAGCGGACTTTTAACAGTTAGGGCCATTGGGCATTGGGAATGGGGCATGGGGCATGGGGCATTGTTGACTGTTGACTGTTGACTAATAGCTAATAACCAATAACAGATAGCTAATAACCAATAACAGATAGCTAATAACCAATTCCCCATGCCCCATGCCCCATGCCCCATTCCTAATGATTAATTCATCACCATATCCATCAAAATTTGTTGAGAGCTCACCTCCGGGCAATTAGCAGGCGGCCGCCGCTGAGAGTAGTGTCCGGAGGGCTGCAAATCCCAAGCTTGGCGGTTGTCAGCCAGCATTACACCCAAAATTTCTTGCAATTCCTTAGCAATTGTCGGGTCTTCCACTTGAACTATGGCCTCAACCCGTCTGGTGAGATTGCGCTGCATCCAGTCAGCCGAACCAATATACACCTCTTCGTCGCCACCGTTGAAAAAATAAAACATCCGAGAATGCTCTAAAAAGCGGCCGATAATACTGATAACTCTGATATTTTCGCTAACACCCTCAACGCCGGGACGCAAACAGCAAATCCCCCTGATAATCAAATCAATTTTAACTCCCGCTTGCGAAGCTTCGTACAAAGCAACAATGATTTGAGGGTCAACTAAAGCGTTCATTTTAGCGACAATGCGGCCACAGCTACCGATGCCGCCTTCGGCCTGCAAGCGGCAGAATTCTGCTTCGCGGCGGATTAAAGCTAAAAATCGATCGCGCATATTGACCGGTGCCACCAATAATTTGCGATAAGATACCTGCCGCGAATAACCAGTCAAATAATTAAACAAATCCGTCAAATCCGATCCCAAATCCTCGCGACAACTCAACAAACCCACATCAGTATACAGTCCGGCTGTTTTGGGATTGTAATTGCCAGTGCCGATGTGGACGTAGCGCCGGATGTAATCGTCCTCCCGACGCACTACCATCACAATTTTGGTGTGGGTTTTGAGTCCCACCAAACCGTAAACTACGTGGACTCCCGCTTGTTCTAACTTGCGAGCCCAATTAATATTATTTTCTTCGTCAAACCTAGCTTTGAGCTCTACTAAAACGGCTACCTGCTTGCCGTTTTCCGCTGCTTGAATTAAGGCGCTGACGATCGGCGAATCTCCAGAAGTGCGGTATAAAGTCATCTTAATCGCTAACACGGAGCGATCGTGCGCCGCCTCAGTAATAAACCGCTGTACCGTCGCAGCAAACGAGTGATAAGGATGGTGCAGCATCAAATCCCCCTGGCGGATGGCGGTGAAAATATCCTCGCCCTCGTCAGCATCCAACATCAATTTGCCTAAAATCATTGGTGATTCCGAGTTCCGCAAACGGGGCGGCACAACCGGAGTCCAAGCCGGGTCTTTCAGTTCCGGCACCGGCAGCCCCACAAAAGACATCAAATCCTTGAGGCCTAGCAGCCCCTCTACGACGTAAACATCTTGCTCACCAAGATCCAGCTCGTCCATCAGCATATCTCGCAGCGCAGGTGGCATAATCGCTTGAATTTCCATCCGCACCGCAGAACCTCCAAACCGGCGCTTGCGGAGTTCCTGTTCTATTGCCAGCAGCAAATCCTCCGCCTCATCTTCCTCCACGGTCAAATCGGAATTGCGAGTAATGCGGAACGGGTGATATTCCTGAATGTCCATCCCCGGAAACAAAGCTTCTAAATTGTGGGCAATCACCTGTTCTAGGGGGACGCCAGTCCAAACCGGAGATTTCCCCCTCTGCTGCCACTGCAAATCTCCCGGTAGCGGCAAAAACCTGGGCAAAACCTGCGGTACTTTGACGCGGGCAAACAATTCTTCGCGGGTGTCAGGGTCTCTGACTACTACTGCTAAATTGAGGCTGAGATTGGAAAGGTAGGGGAATGGGTGGCTGGGGTCAACTGCTAGGGGAGTGAGTACGGGAAATACTTGTTCTTTGAAGTAGCGATGCAAGTAATTCCGCTGTTCTTGATTGAGGTCAATGTAGTCGAGAATGTAGATGCCGCTTACTGCTAGTTTCGGCCGCAGGGTTTGCTCAAAATAGGCGTGTTGCTGAGAAACCATCGGCAAAAGCCGCTTGTTAAGGGCATCTAGCTGTTGTTGAGGCGTGCTGCCGTCGGAGGTCAATTTGCTGACTTTTGCTTGTACTTGCTGTTTGAGGGCGGCCACGCGCACCATAAAATATTCGTCTAGGTTGGAGCTAAAAATAGCGAGAAATTTGAGCCTTTCTAGAAGGGGCGTGCGGGGGTCAAGGGCTTCGTGGAGCACGCGGTTGTTGAATTCTAGCCAGCTTTGTTCTCGGTTGAAGTAGTATTGGGGGTCGCTGAGGTTGATTTCAGTGTAGGTTTTGGCGGGGGTCTTTTTTGGCTTGGGCATGGTTTGGGGGAGTCTTTCGGAGGCTCGGTGATGGCATCTCTAGAAATAGTATTGTAGGTTAAAGGATTGGTTCGCATCTGCTTTTGGTCGATCGCACGTTTTTGTGATTCCTGTAGGGAAACGGCATTGCCCTTCTTCGGGTCAACTTAAGACTCCAACCTTTGAGAAATCTCATTTTTACCATAGTCTAGATCGGGAGCATCTCACCTTTGCAGCCCTCCGCTAGAAATTGGAGTTTTGAGGCAGGAGGCAGGAGGCAGGAGGCAGAAGGAAAGAGGAAGAAGGAAAGAGGAAGAAGGAAAGAGGAAGAAGAAGGAAGGAGCCAGAAGAAGTATTTTTACAAATATGAGATGCTCCCGTCTAGATCCCCCTAAATCCCCCTTAAGAAGGGGGACTTTGAGAAGAATCTTGTCCCCCCCTTCTTAAGGGGGGCTAGGGGGGATCGGGCTTTAATAGTCAAACAGCAGTCTGTGACTGGGTTTGAAGTTAAGTGGACACCAAGGGCATTGCCGTGTCCGGTCCCTGAATCACGAACCAATCCCCCCAATCCAATTCCGCACCCCATCCAACAAATCATCTCCATCCACCCGAAAACCTGTTAAGGGCAATTCCAGCGGTGGGTTAAGCGTGCCATGCTTGATAAAATTCTGGGTAAGTCATATTTTCGGCACACTCCCAGATGACTCCGTAGCACTTCTCATTGCGACCAAAATTATTTTTGTAGATTTCGGAAGTTAGGCATTTTTTTAAACCTGAAACTGCGGTAGCGAAATGTTTACCTGTCATAATTTCCCATAATCTATCTGCCGGGTCAAAAATAGAATATTCAGGGTGGTAACTAGGAATCAACTCTATTAAAGTCGCGATCGCCACTGAGTTATGTTTGTCTAGCCTCCCTAAGCTATATGCCGCTACACACCGGGTATCTGCATGACGTGAATTGCGGATTAACTCGACTAAGATGGCGATCGTTTCTGGACTATTATTCCCTATTTCTCCTAAGCTATATGCTGCTTGCCACGGGTGGTCTTGATTACCTGAATTGCGGATTAACTCGACTAAAGTGGCGATAGCCACTGGGTTATCTTTGTCTATTTCCCCTAAGATAGATGCCGCTTCACGCCGGATAGATTCATCCTTAGAAGTATGGAGCAACTGGACTAAAGCGGCGATCGCAACTGGCTGATTTTTGCTAATTTCCCGCAAGCTATCTGCCGTTCTGAACCGCTTCTGAAAATCCTGACAATTACCCATTAAATCGACTAATGCTGAAATTGCAACAGCAGGATATTTGCCTGTTTTACCTAAGCTATTTGCCGCTTTCCAGCGGGTATCTTCATTTTGATAATTAGCGATTAAATCGACTAAAGCAGAGATTGCTTCTGGGCTATCTTTACCAATCTTTCCCAAGCTTTCGGCTGCTTGACTTCGGGTATATTCATTCTGATAATTAGCGATTAAATCGACTAAAGCGGAGATTGCTTCTGGGCTATCTTTACCGATTTCCCCCAAGCTTCCTGCAGCTAAACGCCGAGTAAATTCATCACCTGAATTGCGGATAAAATCGACTAAAATGGAAATTGCTTCGGGGCTATCTTTGCCTATTTTGTTTAAACTTGTTGCTGCTGATGACTGGGTTATTTTATTGTTTGAATTGCGGATTAAATCGCCTAAAGCTGAAATCGCTACTGTGTTACCTTTGTCTATTTTCCCCAAACATTCTGCCGCTCGCCACCGGGTAACTTTATTACGTGAAGTGCGAATTAACTCGACTAAAGCGGAGATCGCAATTGGGTTGTTTTTGCCGATTCTTGCTAATCTTTCGGCTGCTCGATAACGGGTATCTTTCTCACGATAGTTGCGGATTAACTCCAATAAAGTTTCGATCGCTACTGGGTTATCTTGGTCTATCTTACCTAATATTTCTGCTGATCTCCCTTGGGCAACTTTATTATCTGAATAGCGGATTAAATCGACTAAAGCAGCGATCGCAACTGGGTTATCTTTGCCTATTTTCTCTAAGCTATAAGCCGCTATCTTCCAGGTATCTAAGCCATACAACAGTTTGTACCTGATCAACCAGATATCGGTATCTCGCTCAACTGAATTGCGGATTAAATCGACTAAAGTGGCGATCACTTCTGGGTGATGGGTGCCTATTTTTCCTAAGCTATATGCCGCTCGCTTCCAGGTATTTTTCTCAAGTGAATTGTGGATTAACTCCAATAAAGTATTGATCGCCACTGGGTTATCTTTGTCAATTGTCAATAAGCTATCTGCCACTTGCCATCGGGTAACTTCATCCTGAGAAATATTGATTAATTCGACTAAATTGGCGATCGTGTCTGGGCAATTTTTGCCGATTTCCCCCAAACTTCTTGTCGCTCGCCTCCGGGTATATTCGTCACCTGAATTGCGGATTAACTCGACTAAAGCGGAACCCGCCTTTTCCCGATCCGTCTCTTTCAGAACTTCCCTTGCTCTATCGACAATTGGATCGAGAAATGTCCGCCAATCCTGTTTTTGCTTATTAAAATAACCAAATCCCCAAATAACAATCTGCGACACAATCTCATCAGCAAGACTACAATCTTTAAACTCAGCAATCCCCGCAGCCGCTAGAAAATATGCCCGACATCCATAAAATTTATCCCACCCAACCTTAAACTTAACCAACGCCTTAATAAACGCTTCCTTCTCCTCCTTCCCTACATCCTCACGCCCCAACCACAGCAAAATAACCTCTTGCCACTGCTTCTCAAAAATGCGGTAGCGAGCATCAGGATGTTGCGGATTCTTAGGAATATGATTCAAGAAAAAGTGCCAATCTTCAACCGCAAACGCAGCAAAATATTCCTGAAACGTAGGATGGTAAAAAGCATAAATCCCTTCCGCCGTCTCCGCATCCCTCGCGACTAAATTCAGCCAACCCAAACGACAAGCTAACTCAAACTGCGATGCACCCATCACCCGATATCCCACACTTTCAGGCCACTGAAACCGATCCGTTTCATTTAACATCCCTGAAAGTGCCAATTTCCCCAAAGCCGCATTCAATTCCTGCTGCTGAATCCAATTCAGGCGCGGTTTTTTCCACTGATAAAAAGTTTTCACAAACCCTTGATAAAGCTTCGCCTTAGTATCCGGTAAATCCCCATCCAACGACTGCCAAGTGCTGCACAATAGCGAACATCTCAGGGGATTTTTCACTAAATCTCGAATTCGCTCTTTTCCTGATGCTGCTAATGCTTCCCGTAGCTGTTGAGAAAGATCCCCCCCAGCCCCCCTTAATAAGGGGGGAGCAAGAGTTTCTTCTGTTGGGAAGGAGGGAATTAGATCCCCCCCAGCCCCCCTTAAGAAGGGGGGAGCCGGAGTTTCCTCTTCTCCTATCCCCTCAGTTAAGAATGGGGTAGTAAGAGTTTCCCCGTCTTCTCTTGTCCCCCCCCTTCTTAAGGGGGGGTTAGGGGGGGATCGAAACCATTTATCGATAAACATTTCCACTTGTTCGGGATAGGAAAACTCCAGAGTGCGATAAGTATCAAAAGTATCCAACGCAGTGCCGATCGCATCCCAAACATTCTGCCGACAACTTAGCACAATTCGCGCCTTTTGAATACAGCCGCCCGTTCTAATTTGCCGTTGAATTTCCGCCAAAGGATTGGCATCTCCGACAGGCATCTCATCCGCCCCATCCAACACCAACCACACGCGCTCAGCATTAAACTGTGCTAAAAAATCATCCTTAATTTCCGCAGTCGCCTCAGCCTTCCCAATTCTCTTAATAGCCGCCAACAGCCAATTATCAAATAAATACGGCTCTAATTCCTTCCCCTGCAAATCTGCCAAGGATACCCAAATTACAATCGCCTCGGAAATGCCCGGCGCTACCCAATTCGCAATCTGCCGCAAGAGCGTTGTTTTTCCCGCCCCCGATTCTCCAATAATTCCTAACCGCTTGCCATTGCTTTTCGGGCTACTTCCTTGCTGGATAACTTGCTCAATAAACTCGCTGTGTTCAAACCCTTGAGTAACTTCTTTTTCCCGGTACAAATCCGAACCTTCCTCAGCCGCAACATCCTCGCGTCGCTGAGTCACTTTCTGCCGTTCCACCAGTCCCAGCGGCACATAAACATCATCTATTTGATGGTTGCCAAAAGTTAGCTGATTGCTACTAAGCCGCTGCTTTTCTTTCTCTTCTAAAATCTGCTGGCAAATAGCTTGCCAGTCAATCGGCACGTAAGCAATCTGGCTCTTTTCAACTATCTCCTCAAGCAAAGCCTTTAGCTGTTCAATCAAAGCGTGAGTTTCGGCGGTTTGGGTATCATTCCGCGTTAAACTTTGCGCGGTGAAAATCTGGAACACCTTTTCATTCTCCTTGATTTCCTCGGCAAAGTACGCAGATACTAAGCTAAACAAATTTTCCTTTAATTTAGCTTGATAAAGTGTGACTTCACAATCTTTGAAGGCAATTTCCAGCAGTTTATTTTCAACTTCTTGAAATCGATTTTGGCTTAAGTCGTGGCGGGAACTTAGCAGCAATTCTATCTCATCTAAACCTTCTATTGGAATACCAGAAGGGACTGTTTCTTTGTTAACCTGCTTTAATTCAGATTTTAACTGCTTAATCTTCTTATCTAGCCATTCTAAATAAGGACGGTCTTGAGGCAAGTAAATAACTATACCTCTAGAAGCCCTGCGAGACGGCTCAACCAATTCTTTATAACATTCTGAGGCGATTTGTTGCTGAGCTTTCACGAAAGAACGTTTCAGCGCTTTTTCTAAATCGTGATTGACAATCTTACCGTTTCGTGATAGCTTATTTACTCCCTTCAAACAGAGGTGCTTGACTGCATCATTGGCTTGAGAGCCCACTATCCCATCGAAAGCGACCTTGAGAAGACCTCCCAATAGCAAAGCATCTAGCATTTGACGGTTCTCCTAATTTCAGGCTGCAAGCGGGTTATTTCAATGATAGGCGATCGACTTTGGTTGCGGGCGATCGACAATTGCTGAAATCATCACATCAAAACTTCGAGCGTCCGATCAAAAGTCGATCGCTACCACATTGAATTTAGGCAAAACGTTCAACTATTTTTCGAGGATTACCACGAAATCCTCAATCATCACATCAAAGGTGCGAGCCAACTTGTGGACTGCTGCAAAGTCAACCATTGCCATACCCTGAGAACGGGCATAATTGCTAATCGTACTGTAGCCCACGCCCGATCGCTCCGCAACCTCCTTGAGCGTCCATCCCTTCTCGGCCGCCAACTCTCGAACCCGCAACCTGACTAAGCCTTTGCTCATATTCACTATTTACAAAATTTTGGATTTAGTATAATATATCAAAAAGCGATCGCCCCGGTCATTCGATTTTAGATTTTAGATTTTAGATTTTAGATTGACTCTAAAGATGAATCTGGAAGCTTGAACGTTGGTCGAAAATTTTGCGCCTCTCATGGCAGAAGTCGGGGCTTGTCTCCGTTTTGCGGCGGAGTCAACGAAACTAAAGACGATCGCCAGTTCAAATTAATCCCGACAGATTATTTCTGTCGATCGCACTTAGCAGAGATAGATTTACCTACTACCACCAGATGCAACTACAATGATATCAGAAAATCAGCTAAGATCATCAGCGATCGGCGCATCAAAAATTATTCACAAATCGTCGATCGTCAATCCGCGATCGAGATTTGTCACCGAAGAAACAGTAGCACTCCTGTTCAACATATCACCCGAACAGATATACCGGATCGATTGCTGCCACAACGTGGTGTATGTTCATGCCAAAGGCCTCAGTCGATTTGTCAGCTACGCCGATTTTCCGCCAATCCTAGAAGTAAAACCGCCCTGTGCTCAAGATTTTGTCGCATGGTACAAACGCTGGAAACGAACACAAGCACCAGAATTTTGGACTAAATTCTATACGTACAACTTCAAAGCTGCTGTTTCAGTTGACAGCTTGCTGGAGTGGGGTAAATTAGTAGCTACAGTGAAATCGGTAATTTCTGCCTCAGCGCTGCAACAGCTACGAGATGTTTACGCTCAAGAAAAAACATTGATGGAAAATTTTTAAAGCAGGCGGGGCGGGTAAACCCGCAATTGTTGGCCACCAGGAAGATAAATGTAAGGTGCGCTTCGGCGCACCCTACGGGATAGAGGTTCCGATCAAAACTCTTCTTTACCTTCCAATCCCCACATATTGGAAACCAGCCGCTTCTAAAACCTTCTTATCTAAGAAATTGCGGCCGTCAATCATCACCGCATGATCCATCAACTTCGCCATTTTCTCGTAATCTAAATTGCGAAACTGTTCCCAGTCAGTCACCAACACCAAAGCATCGCAACCGTCTGCCAACCTTTCCGGGTCAGTTTCTACCAAAACTCCCGACAAACCGTGACGCATCCCAGTTTGAGAAACAATCGGATCGTAAGCTTTAACTTTCGCTCCCAACCGATTCAAACTCTCGATTAAATTCAGCGCTGGAGCATCCCGCAAATCGTCAGTATCCGGCTTGAAAGTCAAACCCAAAAGTCCGACAGTTTTACCTTTGAGAATCTTCAAAACGTGCTGCAACTTTTCAATAGCAATGAAACGCTGGCGTTGGTTAACTTCCACTGCCGCTTTCAGCAAATGCGCCTCGTAACCGTAATCGTCAGCAGTGTGAACTAAAGCCGAGACATCTTTGGGGAAACAAGAACCGCCCCAACCAATGCCAGCTTGCAGAAACTTGTTGCCAATCCGTGAATCTAAACCGATACCTCGGGACACTTGAGTAACATCTGCACCGACGCGATCGCAAATGTTAGCAACTTCATTAATAAAGCTAATCTTCGTAGCCAAAAAAGCATTAGCTGCGTACTTAATCATCTCCGCTGAACTGATATCAGTCATTACCACAGGAACTTCCGGCAAAGACGGATTTTCTGCGAACTTGCGATCGACAATCGGCCGGTATAACTGTAGCATCAGATCCATAGCCCGCCGAGAGTTGCTGCCGAGAACAATGCGATCGGGATTAAAAGTATCGAAAACAGCACAGCCCTCCCGCAAAAACTCCGGGTTGCTAACCACATCAAATTGAACACCTTTTTTTGCTGCTACTTCCTCACCAGTAACCTCATCACCGCTGTGAGGTTTTTGACGTTCTGCTAAACCGTCTAGTACAATTCTTCGCACCCAGTCCCCGGAACCGATGGGCACTGTCGATTTGTTTACGATTACTTTGTAATCGCCGTCGAGGTGAGCTCCAATTCCACGAGCAACCGCTTCCACGTAGCGAGTATCGCTTTCCCCAGTAGGCAAAGGAGGCGTCCCCACGGCAATAAACAAAATATCCCCGTGAGAGACTCCTGCTGCTAAATCCGAAGTAAATTCTAGATGGCCAGATGCAGATGCAGAGGACATTAATTCAGACAGTCCGGGTTCAAAAATAGGCGACTGTCCAGACTTCATTAATTTAACTTTTTCTTCGTTGTTGTCTACGCAAATCACGTGGTGGCCGATGTGGGCCAAACAAGTGCCGGTGACTAAGCCAACATATCCTGTACCGATGACGCAAACGTGCATAGAAATCTCCTCAAAGCTAGTAAATAAATCAGGTAGGAATTGGGAATCGGGAATGGGGAATCGGGAATTGGGAATTGGGAATTGGGAATCGGAAATTGGGAATCTTTTTCCCATCCCCCCCTCTCCCAGTCTCCCCCTCTCCCACTCTCTACTTTTGGTTTCCCTCGATGCGATCGCGAAAATCTTTCACAGTCAACTCTAAACCTTGATCCAGCGGCACAGTTGGCTCCCACCCCAACCAAGTTTTAGCACGAGTAATATCCGGTTGTCGCTGTTTTGGATCGTCTTCCGGCAGCGGTTTAAAGATAATTTCTGCCCCTGGATTAATCATATTTTGAATTTTTTCTGCCAGTTCCAAAATAGTGTATTCGCCGGGATTCCCCAGATTCATCGGCCCGATTTGGTCGCTATTCATCAAACGAATAAATCCTTCCACCAAATCAGAAACGTAGCAAAAACTCCGCGTTTGGGAACCGTCGCCGTATACAGTCAGTGGTTGATTCCGCAAAGCTTGAGCAATAAAATTGCTGACTACTCTGCCGTCATTTTCCAACATCCGGGGGCCATAGGTATTATGACAGCAAACGCAGTAAGTACCGCCTACAAAATTCTCTCCGTCGGGAACAGAAAAGTCGTATACATCCTCATCGATTTCAAACTCTTCTATGGCTTTAACTTTTGCCCAAGCTAAATCCCCTGTGATTTGAGCTTGCAGTTTTTGTTTAGCATTAGCCAGATTGAGAATGCTGTACTCGTCCAACCCTTGAACCGTTATCCGGTAAGACTTGTATTTTTGGCTGTCTCCTTTTCGCACTGTTGTCTCGAATTCCGACACACTTCCAACTATCCCGAATTTAGCTAGAATTAGCACCAGTTTTTCAATGATTTTTTGGCTGGAACTGTTAAACACTAGCAGCGAACCCGTTGTTTTCGCGTCGTGATTCCCGTCGCCTTCCCAGAAACCGTGTAAAAAGTGAACTAACTGTTCTTTGGGAAGTTGCAAAATCCAATTGGGTATATCTTTTTTGGTGCTTAATTCTTTGCCAAACCCCAAAATATTGACAACTAGATCGACAATTATTTTTGACCTGACGTTAACCGATGGCGCTCTTTTCTCCTCTTTGTCAAATCTGATTTCACACTCGCAGCCAAATAACTCTCGCGTCACCCGGATCAGCTTTTCCAGATATTTGACATTTGAGCTAAATACGAGCTGGCGGTCTTTTTCTGTATGAACCAAACAGCCTTCTGCTAAGTAAAATCCCAAAAACCACAGAAAATCACTGACATTTTTGATGTAATTGTTGATTGCTTTGACGGATTGATAGCCAGCTATTTTGTCTTTTTGGGTCAAAGGTAATCCCAATTCTTGCCAAAGTTGCCAGGGAATTTTGTTGCCTGCTTCGTATTTTTTGATGGTGCTGAAGTATTGGCGATTGCTGATTCCTTTTCGAGCGAAATATCCATATATCTGCTCTCGGAATTTTTCTAAGTATGCGATCGCATCCTCGCTGATTACCCACAGCCCTGGTGCATTAACTTTATCGCTGATGTAAAAAGGTTCCAAGGGACGATCGATAAAAGGAAGGTAACTGGGAACAGCTACATCATCCCCAACCTTTAAGTCTTTGCCAAATACGGCTTGAGGCAACCCTTGGCTGTCGCGAGTAAACAAACTGTGGTCTTCAGTAATTTTTACTTGTTTGCCCCAGGTTGTTGCAATTTTATACCCTTTCTTCGTCACTTTGTGTTTCCAAATTGCCGAGATTGGTTTTAAGCGCATTTTTCCCTGTTCGTCAAAGCAAGGAACTGAAACATTTGATATGTCACCTCCGATCCGGCTGTAGCATTCCTCAAATGTTTCGTAATAAAGTCGATCTCCTTTGTAATAGAGAACTTTTTGATCGCCTGTCAAACTGTTAAAAATTCGCACAACTCGAATGTCTACACCATTTTGACGATGGTAATCAAAAGATAAGGTTTCAGCTACTCGCTTCCCTTCATCATAACAGCTCCGAATCCCGATACAATTAACGTTGCCGCGATAATCTTCTGTTTGTGGATGTACGTCAGGATCTCCGTACACTTCGGAAGTGGAAGCGAGAAAGAATCTTGCTTTTACCCGTTTAGCCAATCCCAACATATTCATCGTGCCGATGACATTTGTTTTAATTGTCTTGACAGGGTTGTACTGATAGTGTATAGGGGAAGCGGGACAAGCCAGATGGTAAATCTGATCTACCTCTAACCGAATCGGTTCCGTGATGTCGTGGCGGATCAGCTCAAAATACGGGTTGTCCAGCCATTTGAGGATATTGCGTTTAGTCCCGGTGTAAAAATTATCCAGGCAGACTACCTCATGTCCTTGGGCCATTAAGCGATCGATTAGGTGGGAACCGAGGAAACCTGCACCGCCTGTGACTAAAATTCTCATTGTGGAAACTGCCGTTCTGTTTAGGGGTAGGACTGGAGTACAAAAATTCCGTCGCTCGAATGAAACTTACTAATAGAATAACAAAATTGCGATCGACGATGTAAACACTTATGCGTCACCTTTATTAAATCTTTAATTAACTTAGCATTTGCCAATACTTTGAACAAAGTGCTATAATTCGCAAATGTCAGCTAGCAATTTTTAGTGAAGCTTCAATATTTTCGCAAAAATACTGTTGACAATAATTCACTTTTGAGTTAATAGGTATTAATTGTTTGTTTGTTGTGATTGGTGAGGCGATCGCTTCTGTCTTGAGTTATCTAAGAAAAGGCTGATTCCCTAGGTATGGCTACGCTTCACGGGCTTGTTTGAGAATAGGTTAATCCAGTTTATGTAAACAGGGCTGACGCGCGTCAATCGATTTTAGATTTTAGATTTTAGATTTTAGATTGACTTGCGCGAGATAAATGCGGGGGCAATAAGTGATTTTAGATTTTAGATTTTGGATTGATTCCACGGAGAAATCACGTGGCGGGTACCACATGAAGAAATTCGCTTGTCAGAGGCTAGAAACCTGGTTTATTCGTAGATAAAGTTGAGCAAGCAAATATTTTTCCGAGAAACCCGGTTTATTTGGCCTTAGTCGCGATCGACTAACTGCGACGACGGTAATTAGAATTATACAGTATCGCTATCCGATCGCGGTGGAATCTCAGCAGCAGTTAAAGTCACGATTATTTTTAAGAAGACTTTGGGTATTCCTGAAGTATAAATGTCTGTTGACTACCTTTAAGATTCTGTTTCATCACCCGAAGCAGACGATTATCCATTGGCTGTGTATCTTGGGTGAAAAATTCATGAAGTACCTGCACTTTGCCTGCATAGTCTCGATCGGCTTTACAAATTACAATTCCTGCATGATTTGAGGTTGTAGAATGGAGATTGATGAAATCTTGACGATTTTCTGTAATGACTACTCGCCCTGCATTTGTCGCGTACATCAAGACTTCATCATCGGGAATTTTTTGATTGGCTTGTCCAGCGCCCTAGGATGTCAAAACATCATAGCCACGCGCTCGCAGTAAATCAACCATTGCGATCGGAAAGTTTTCATTCGAGTAAAACTTTAGCATTTTTAGTTACTCATTTTCAGCAAGCCACAGCTCGATTTCTTCTCGGTTGTGTTCGTAATAGTTCGCAACCGCTTGCAAATCTTGAAGGGTGAGTCCTGGATAATTATAGAGAAGTTCGGATTCAGTTGCGCCCTGTTGTTGGTAGGCGATAATCGTCCAGACGGGAATGCGGGTATCGCGAATTCGCGCTGCACCGCCACAAATTCCTGGAGTTTTGTGAATGGGATTCTGAAGGGTTTGGATGAATTGTAGGGTTTGTGCTAGCAAGTCATCAGGCAGTGTTTCAATGGTTTGGAGAAGTTGTTCTTTGATGGTCATAATCGATCGCCAAAATCTAAAGAGGATATTGTGTTGGGATTACAGCCGACCTATAAGCATCCGTATACAGGTTATGGTGTGGCTTGAACACGATCGATTAATCGGATTTTGTTAACGATCGAATTTTGATCGATAGCTTACGTTCGGTCAGACATTCTGCACGATTAACCTGCAATAAACGCACAGTGACTCGACCGATCGCAGTTAGAGGTTCGATTGTACCACTTTCAGTTTGAAGTTGAAAATGGTCTTCCCAGCTATCTTTTCTAGGGTTGTAAAGTCGAACCACTTCATCTGTTTCTGGATCGAGCGAGGCAATGTCGCTGCCTTTATTTTTGTTACAAATTGAGCAAGACAAAGCCAGATTACTTTCTACTGTTTCCCCGCTATGTTTTTCGGCAATGATATGGTCTATTTGATGAGACGAGAGGGCGAGTGTTTCTGGGATTAAACAATATTCACAGTATCCGTTGGCGCGATCGCATACCCTTCGTCGCAGACTAGCTGAAACGTAGGTTTTACTCATGCTGCCTCGCTCAGTTTCAGTAGGGCTTGCGCTTTGGCAATGCGTACTAAATGTTCGACAAATTCGTATTGCTGCCACAGGCGCTGCTCGATCGGCGTGAGTCCTTCTGTGCGATTTTTCTCTAATAAAGTATCGATTTCAGCTTGAAGATCGTCGGATAAACGCAGGGCTAATATTTCTTGTGGCGAGGGTAAACTTGCTATAAATTCTAATATCTTCGTGAGCCCAGAAAATCCGCTTGAAGGATTGGCTTCGACTTCCCTTAATCCCAGCATCAAAATCTGTAGTAACTCATCTTTGAGAGGATCTAGCCGCAGTGCTAGTTCGTCGGGAATTTGAAGGGTAATTGTTGCCATTTTTTTACTCGCTGACGCTCTAATCTAATCCTAGCACAATAGAAGTGCGATCGCCCTTTTTTGAGAAATGCAGTGTACGATCGCCCCGCGCGATCGGGTAAAGGTGCGATCGCGCTTCCTGATTTTAGTCGCTACACCCTACCAATCAGTTGAATAGCGGCTAAATTTTAGTTACCGTTGTTATCGTTGATGTCTAGATTTTGTATTGGCAGTTCTGAATCTAGTGATGTAGGTATTTGGAGCTTGACAACAATTACTATTTGATTTTTTTCAATACTTATATTACTTATATTAACTATGCTCTTTTCTGGTAACAAATTACTGACTGGCAAGTTAGCAGACGACTGAGTTTTATATCCAGCATCCTCCCGCCATTCTGTAATATTTCTCCAGTTTTCTATCTTTTCAATGCCTTTACCCACAAAGGCTTTAACGTATTTATAAATAGAGGCACACAGGTCAGTTTCAACACCCTTGGGATTCTTTTTCAGCTTTTCGGCGATTTCAGCGGGACTGTAGCCACAAAGCAACCCCCGCAGATGCAGCTTTTCTACGGGGGTGAGAGGCTTTCCCTTAACGGCGGCCAAGTCCGAGTACAGAGTTTTTAAGTCCCAGCGGCTTTCGGCTTCGACGAAGCAATCGTTTGTGGATGCCATAGATGGGTGTCTCTAAATTTCCTGATGGAATTCTAACATAACTCCTGATGTATGTCAGTTTATTACCAGACTCAGCTAGCGTATGATAAGTGAATGCTAAAGCGCAAGTAATGAAATTTAAAAGTCAAAACCTTTGTGGGATGGCTTTTTAGCCGTGACTGACTACAGTTAGCGACCCGACAGGGGAGTAAGGCTGAACTTTGGTAAGTTTCTCGCTTTGACTCTAGTTTCGGCCACTGCCAGTAATTTTTTTAATTTATTTTCTGGGATTTTGCATAATTTTCTGGATTTGCCCCTGATAAATAAATGGGAGGCTGCAATGCGCCTTCTGCAGACTGAGTTATTTGTGAGTGCGATCGCGACGAAAGCTTTGCTATGCAAGAGTTTTGCGATAGAAAATCCCTGACTTCGCATACATTTAGGGCGATCGCAGGATCTAAAAATACAGGCTAGCAAGTCATTTTTTCAGAAATGGAGAAAGACTTGTAGCTCGAATAGGGATAAATCTAGTATTCACACTGAGATTGCAACATGAACATTAATGGAACGTTGGCTGACGATACTCTCAATGGCACGCCCGATGCAGATTTAATATTTGGACAACAAGGCTCTGACTTAGTGTTTGGCAGTGAGGGAGACGACTTAATCTACGGCAAGCAAGGAGATGACAAGCTATACGGTAATGAAGGTAATGATACCGTCTACGGTGGCAAAGGTAAGGATACAGTTTACGGCGGCAAAGGTGACGATCGGCTGTTTGCTAATGCTGGAGATAACTTGATATACGGCAACGAAGGCGAGGATACAGTTAATGGCGGAATAGATAACGATACAGTTTACGGTGGTAAAGGTAATGACAGCTTGTTTGGCAACTTCGGGAATGACATTCTCTATGGAGATAACGGAGCAGATACCTTAACTGGGGGGAATGGTAACGACACTTTTTTTATTGGTAAAAATACTGGGGGTTCAGAGCTTTCGGATGCCGATTTCATTGTTGATTATACAGAGGGTGAGGATGTAATTCAGTTAAGGAACGATCTTGCCTTTGATGACCTCAAGATTTATGTGGGCACAGGGGTTAATGCTGGCTACACAATTATTCAGGATGACTTAACAAGGCAATATTTGGCCGTTTTGGAGGGTGACGGCAGATTGACTATTGCTGATTCTAGCGGGATTGTGAGTCTGACGCCTGTGCCTTTGCCGACTCCGACACCTGTGACGACTCCGACGGCTGCACCGACACCTGCGCCTGCACCGACGCCTGCGCCTGTGACGACTCCGACGCCTGCGCCGACACCTGTGACGACTCCGACACCGGAGCCGAAGCCTTCAATCACCCCAAGTGCAACGACTCCGACGCCTGTGACGACTCCGACGCCAGCACCTGCGGTGACAACGCCTGTGACGACGCCAACTCCTGTGACGACTCCGACGCCTGTGACGACTCCGACGCCTGTGACGACTCCGACGCCTGTGACGACTCCGACGCCTGTGACGACTCCGACGCCTGTGACGACTCCGACGCCTGTGACGACTCCGACGCCTGTGACGACTCCGACGCCTGTGACGACTCCGACGCCTGTGACGACTCCGAC
>NZ_JAUBPT010000001.1:115986-140941 GCF_036700905.1 Microcoleus sp. S13_C3
CCGACGCCTGTGACGACTCCGACGCCTGTGACGACTCCGACGCCTGTGACGACTCCGACGCCTGTGACGACTCCGACACCTGCACCTGTAAAACCGACAGCGTTTGATGAAAAATTCTACTTGGTCAATAATTATGATGTTGCTAAAGCCGTTTTGACTCGTCAAGTGAAAAGTGCTTTGGAACACTACGAGACTGTGGGTAAAGCTCAAGGTCGGGCTAGCGCTCCTTCCCAGGTAAGCACTTTCAACATTACATTCGACTATCGGTTTGATACTGATGGGTTCTTCAATGACCCCAACCGCAAAGCTACTTTGGAAGCAGCAGCAGACTACTGGGAATCTGTCATCCTAGACGAGTTTCCTAATATTGCCACTGGTACCGAGTTTTGGGTACCAAATCCTCAAACTTCAAAATTGGAAAAGGTCGTTTTAGATAACGAAATCGACGATGTGTTGGTATTTGTCGGGGCTCGACCTATCAGGAATTTCGCGGTTGGAGTAACAAACAGTTCTGGTGCTGGTTATAAAGATGAAACCAGTTTTTCGTATGTTTTGCCCGATCGAGTAAATGGAGTCAATTATGAACCTTATTTAGGAAGTATTTCCTTTGGTTCTGATATTGCATATAGTGTTGACAAAACTCCATATGACTACAGCGATACTCCCAGTGAAAATGGTAATGAGGCTAGCCTTTTTATCACGGCCACCCATGAACTGGCTCATGTACTGGGGTTTATGGGGGCACCTATAAATAGTGCCCGAGTTAATGGTACATCTTTTAATGGTGTCAACGCCAAAGCCGTTAATGGAGGCAATCCCATTCCTGTAAGCAGTGCAACAGATATCACTCATCTAAGCAATATTACAACGCCATCAGGTGTATCGTCTCTGATGGGTAGTGGCGGTGCTTCATTTGCATTTATCCCCACAAAAGTTGACTTAGCCATTTTGGCAGATATTGGCTACAAATTTGACGGATTTACCGTTCAAGATTCAACGCCAACCACTGCAACTGAGGGAGATGATAACGTCATTGGCACAGATTTGCCTGATACTCTCAACGGTTTAGGCGGTAACGATCGCATTTACGGTGTCGCTGGCAATGATAGCCTGATTGGAGGTGCTGGGAATGACCTGCTCTATGGTGGTGGAGGTCAGGATACTTTTGTCTTTGGGGTAGCAAACGGTCAAGATGAGATCGGTGATTTAGCGGCTGATGACAAGATACAGTTAGCTGCTAGTTTTGGTTTTAGCAGTGGATCTGATGTTTTAGCAGCACCAGGAAACTTCTTTAATGGCCCAAATTCTTTTACTGGAGAGCTTTTTTCTCGGATCACCCTCAGTCCTGGAAATACAATTCAAGTATTCCATAAAGATCCCCTAACTGCCGCGAATTTTATCATCCTCTAGTCTAGTCGTCAGACAAGTTTAGAATTAAAGCGATCGCCCTTAATGTCCAAAAGTGCGATCGCTCTTCATTTTCACAAGAGCGATCGCCCTTAATCTCCAAAAGAGCGATCGCACTCCTAAATTTAAAATGTTACCCATGCTTTTATTAAAAGGAAACCAGATGGAACATTCAAATCTGCTTATCCTGTTCTCAATGATGCTACGCTGTCCTCATTAGATAGGAGCGATGAAAATGAATAACTATATCAATTTTACAATCCAGTTAGAAAAACCTAATTGCGAACAATATGCTGACGCACCCGATGACTCATTAGGAGAACTTTCGCATTTTGAATTAGGTTTGAAACTATTTTGCTTTGAAGGCGATCGCCCAGTATCAATAGAAATTGGTGAAAAAAAACTAAAAGTTTTTTTAGACCCCGATATCTGTATGCTCCTAGAAGATGAACTCCCCAAAAAAATTAGTGAGTTATCCCAAGGGAAACCAATCAAAATAGAATTTGTTGAAAGTGTGTGCCTTACTCTTGAATTGCAGCCATTAACCAACGATAAAATTAGCTGTAATTTCAAAGAATTTGGATATTTATCTCCAAACCAGTTTACCCTAAAATCCAGAAATCAACACTTTGAACTGAATAAAACTCAAGTTATAACAGAGTTAAAGGGATTTGTCGAACAACTCATGGAAATGGCTCTAAATGGCGGCTATATCACCCCCGAAGAAAAGCAAGAATTCCTGATGCCACTCGGCGAAATTGCGCCTGCTTCTGCTATCTCGTAATTAAGTGCGATCGCCCTTAAGCTCCAAAAGTGCGATCGACAAAGAGGTAGATTGCGATTTACTGTTGGGTGGGGGCGGGTTTATTGAGATTGTTTGTACTTGTTAGATATTGTTGGTGAACCCGCCCCTACAGAATTTCATCAGATACAATTCTGAATTAAATAGAAATGATTTCACTTCCGTTAATTACAAAACAAACTCGGCTCTACATGAAAAAAACTACCCAGAATCAATGCCAACTCTTTGCTAATATCTCGATCGCCATTAACCACTTCATACACTCTTTTTTCAGATCCAATAACTCCCACTAAGTCAGCAGGTTGTAACTCTCTTTGTTCCATCAAAAACAGCAATATTGAATTAGGAGTAGCTGTGGCTCCCGGTGCATAGTATTCTTGCTCAAATTTTTCAATTAATGCAATCAGCAATTCATATAACTCGTCTTCTTCAGGAGTGCGATCGCCCCGGTGCATCAACTCTTCCACCATAGCCAGAGCCTTCTCATTATCCGCTTCATTGCTAATTATTTTCGGCTGATACTGAGACAATAACTCTTTGTATTTATCTGGATTAAAAGTAAGGGTCATTTTTCCATTTCTCCTTATCATACTCAGCATGGGTGAGAATATATTTGATATAAATTAATTGGCTTTCATAATCAATACTAACTATTAATTGATAATTATTACCTTTAATATTAAAAACTGTAAACCCTCCAACAGCTTCGGCTTTAGGAAAAACAGATTGTACCTCAATTAAATTCGACCATTTAGCCTTGCTAGCAATTTTAAACCAGTTATCCAAAGCTTCCCCGCAATCAGCATGAGTTTCGCTGTATTCACGCACCCGTTTGTAGCTGATTATGTGCATCTACTATACGCAATTTAAACTAAATTTTAGTTTAGCTCAACCAATTTCTTTGGTCAAGAGCGATCGCCCGACCTGTCCAAAAGTGCGATCGCTCTTTTAAAAACCCTAACTCCTGCTCAGACAGTTGACGTGCTACACTCAGAGTATCGTCACAGCCACAAACAGAATGCAAACCATTACCATCACAATTCCAGACGATCGCCTGCACAAGCTCCAAGAAACCGCCAATATCCTCGGCCTTTCCCTAGAAGCATTACTGCTTGCCGGCGCAGAAAACTTGCTCGCACCACCAGAAACATCCTTCCAAAATGCTATGGAATACGTCCTCAAAAAGAATGCTGAACTTTACCAAAAGCTCGCGTAATGCGCTATCTAACTTTAACAGAAGTCTTAGAAATTTATCGGCGCATTATCGAGCAGTCTGGCGGAGCATTTGGCATCGCTAATTTAGGAGCCTTAGAGTCAGCTTTAGCTCAGCCGCGCATGACGTTTGGCGGGGAGGAACTTTACCCAACTATCGTGGAAAAAGCTTCAGCCCTTGGATTTGCTTTGATTAAAAATCATCCTTTCTTAGATGGTAACAAACGCATCGGTCACGCAGCAATGGAAGTCTTTCTAGTTTTGAATGGCTTTGAGATTTCTGCACCTGTGGAAGAGCAAGAACAAATTATATTACAAGTCGCATCAAGCGATCTCGCCCGCGATGAATTTACTGAGTGGCTGCGCTGTCATATTGTTCCTAATTCTATTTGAGAAATTATGACGGAGAACCTCACGTTATATTTGAGCCAGACTTAGGAGAGGCAAATGAATCTAGCCGATGAAATTACAATCAATCAAATTCAACAAGAATTAATTAGCCAAGAAGATGCAAAAAACTGGTTTTTAAGCTTCCCAACCGAATACCAGCAGGAAATATTGCAGCAGCTATCCTACATGACCCTCCAAGCAGGGGCGCGAGAAGAAGATGTTTCCCTAGCAATTGCCAAATCAAAACTTCGCCCAACTTACACCCCTTGTGTGTTACTTAGTAGAGGGCGATTAAAAGAACAAATGGCAAAGCTTTTGAAACTGCCGCCCTCAGAATCTATCAAAACCTTTTTCCTGTTAATGAGTTTATTGGCAATTGCCGATGCGCGCAGGTACTGCAAATATTGTCAAGATGGCTGTAGCCACTGGTGGCATCGCGATTTGAGCGATCGCAAAATTTTAGATGAAATTCAGCGCGAGTTTCAACAAAGCATTCTTGTTTAAGTTGTAGTAAGCTGTGATGCGATCGGGCGATCGCACCTCTTCTCAAATCAATTTCACCCTCATCAATTACTCACCCATTTCTAACTTTCCCAAAACAATTAAACTTTCTAAATCTTCCACAGCATCAGGAAGGAAATCTTGTACCGCCCTTCTTACCAACCGCAAATCAGTTTCATCAGCCCCTCCCAACATCCGCGTTAAATCCCCTATATCTATACCGCGACTAGCTTTTAGTTTCATCAAAACCAAATAAGGCAATCCGATAATTGGCAACCCATCCGGGGCATTATTTGGATTTCTAATTGCCTCTCGTACCCAAGAATCCCTTGATTCAATTACATCCAAATAAGTACCATCAGGCAATTCCCAAGTGCTGCCCCCAATGCTAAGTTCTCCCGTTCTCCTGCTACCACCTTGCTCTAATTCTCCATAAAGATTAGCAGCATCCTGAGTTAATACTAAGATATCCACATCATCGGTCATTCGTTCAGGCATATAAAGGCGAGTAGCAATCCCTCCTACTACTACAAAAAGGGTGTTTTGAATAATCGTTTTAATGTTTGTCACGGGATGATTCCAGGTTCTTTTCTTCAGAAACTCTCGACTGCTGCCACTACCGGGACGACATCTACGCAATGCAATTTCAATGTAAAGTTTTCGCCTTTGTTCGGGAAGCTTTAGATTTAACATGATTATATAACATTTCGATAATTATACCCGACATTTGACACCATTTTAATTTAAGCCTTTTAGGGACGGGCCTCTTGCCCGTCCCACAAGAAAACTCACTCTTTGTGGAACAGGCATCTTGCCTGTTCCTGACAAAAGGCCACACAAATTACGAATCTCGATCGAGCTTCAGCACAGCCATAAAAGCCTCCTGCGGCACATCCACAGTACCCACAGACTTCATCCGCTTCTTACCCTTCGCCTGCTTTTGCAGCAACTTCTTCTTCCGCGAAATATCACCGCCGTAACACTTCGCCAACACATCTTTCCGCAAAGCCGGAATGTGTTCCGAAGCAATCACCTTCGCGCCAATTGTCGCTTGAATCGGCACCTTAAATTGATGGCGAGGAATCAACTCCTTCAGTTTTTCCGTCAACCCGCGGCCCACATTGTAAGCCTTATCCCGGTGTACGATCATCGCCAAAGCATCAACCGGATCGCCATTAATTAAAATGTCCATTTTCACCAACGGATTTTCGCGATAACCGATGAGGTGATACTCCATGCTCGCATAACCGCGCGATCGCGATTTCATCTGGTCAAAAAAGTCCGTCACCACCTCCGCCAAAGGCAACTCGTAAACCAGCGTAGTTCGGCCTTGACTCAGATACTTCATATCCATAAAAATGCCGCGCCGACTTTGAGACAGTTCCATCAGCGCGCCCACATAAGTTTCCGGCGACAGCATTTCTACCCGTACATAAGGTTCCTCAATTTTCTCGCGATACTGAGGATCGGGCAAGTGGCTGGGATTGTCAATTGTTAATACTTCCCCTTTAATTGTTGTGATTTGATAAACCACAGAAGGAGCCGTAACAATCAAATCCAAATTGTATTCTCTCTCCAATCTTTCTTGCACAATTTCCATGTGCAGCAAACCCAAGAAACCGCAGCGGAAACCAAATCCCATCGCACTCGAAGTTTCCGGTTCGTAAGAAAGCGCCGCATCGTTGAGTTCGAGTTTTTCTAAAGCTTCCCGCAAATCGGGAAATTGGTCAGCATCGATCGGGAACAAGCCGCAAAAAACCATCGGTTTTGCCTCTGTATAACCCGGCCAAGGCTCCGGTGCCGGCTTTTTGACCAAAGTAATCGTATCGCCGACGCGAGCATCAGCTACGGCTTTAATTGCCGCGCCCAGATAACCCACTTCCCCGGCGTGCAGTTCGTCTACTGGAACTTGAGTCGGTGAAAGGATGCCCAATTCATCGATGACATATTCCTTACCCGAAACCATCAACAAAACTCGATCGCCCTTTTTGACACTTCCGTCCATCACCCGGAAATACACAATTACCCCGCGATAAGCGTCGTAATAACTGTCAAAAATTAGCGCCCGCAGCGGTTTGTCAACAGTATCCTGCGGCGGTGGCACCAATTCGACGATCGACTCCAAAATCTCATCTATACCAATTCCTTCCTTAGCCGAAGCCTCAATCGCCCCGCTACAGTCCAGACCGATAATTTCTTCAATTTCCCCTTTTACCCGTTCCGGTTCTGCCCCCGGCAGGTCAATTTTATTTAAAACTGGAATAATTTCCAGATTGTTTCCCAAGGCAAGGTAGACATTTGCCAGGGTTTGTGCTTCCACGCCTTGAGATGCGTCTACCACCAGCAGCGCCCCTTCGCAAGCAGCGAGCGATCGCGACACCTCGTAAGAAAAGTCCACGTGTCCCGGAGTGTCGATCAGATTCAGCACGTACTCCTGACCGTCCTTGGCAGTATAGTTCATCCGAGCCGCTTGCAGCTTGATCGTAATGCCGCGTTCGCGTTCGAGATCCATATTGTCTAAAAACTGCTCCTTCATCTCCCGTGCCTGCACAGTCCCAGTCGCCTGCAACAGGCGATCGGCCAAGGTCGATTTTCCGTGGTCGATGTGAGCAATAATCGAAAAATTACGAATGCGAGATACAGGGACGTTAGTCATGTTTTTTATCGAAGAGCTAATCGGCAAAGGATACTTTTTGTTGTATGATTACACAAGCAAGAGTAGAGTGCTTACTTCAACCTCTTACTGGGGATTGAGATGAAACCACAACTGAGGCAAACCTCAAGAGTATCAGTTATTACCCTTCAAGTGTCCGATCGAGCCCGGACACCCAAAAGTAAAAAACTTTTCTCTGTCTCATTGTACAGAAAGCTGTTAAGCGGTTGAGGAAAGGTGGGGTGCAAATCAGGGACTGCAAATATCTAGTCCAGTCGCTTGTCATCAAAAGAATTGAAACCTAAGAATTAAAACTAGGATTTTTTAACTATGAGCCAGTCAAGTATACCCTCCCACAGTTCGTCAGAAAAAGTGGAACTATCTATCCATATAGATTCTGAACTGCTAGACCAAATTAAGCACTTGACGAATGACCCCAGCAAAGTCATTGAAACAGCAATCAAGCAGTGGCTCAGAGGCGAACGCCGCGAAGACGAGCTGGCTCTGAGTTTACGCCGCAACCCCCCAGTCCCGCCGCGTGGTGAATGGAACGACTGAGGTACTCTCGCCCCAGACGGCGCGCGCCAATCTGCAGGCTGTGAAATTTAGATCGCGCAAGCGATCTCCTGCAGATTTCGTGGCTAAAGCTACAGGTGGTGGGCGAGTGAACTCGGCTAAATCACAACCTCGGAACTATTCTAGGTGAGGGAAAAAATGCGTGAGCCATTCCCCGACTTGATATGTTCGCAGCCTCATATTTTGGCGTAATTTTCACAGTTGATAGTTAATCGGTGCAGATTCCTAATTTCTCAATCTTAATTTTTATCTTTAAATTACCCAAAACGGCTGATAACGGATAGTTTTGAGTTTTGAGTTGAACTCAGAATTAAAAAATTAATATTTTCTGAGTTCATTAATCACTCAAAAGTCAATAGTAGAAGCCTAAAATTGTTGCCAATTGTGAGTTTTGAGGGATTAATGTTTTAATTAAAAAGCAAACAGCTTTTTAATTGATTAATAACTCACAAATTAACAGTAGAAGCCCCAAAAAATGGGGATTCTTGAGATATTTATTAAAAACTCAAGAATCCAAAATCCGAACTACTTCATCCCCTACTCTGATGGACTCTAACACAGATTTTCGGCGATCGAGCCTCGCCTCTACAGTTTTTTTTCAAGAGTTAGGGGCTGAATTAGTATTTACCCAAGACGCCTCTGGTCGATATCTATCTTTTTACTGGCAAAAAGCCGAGCAGTACAACCTTACAGCAGAACAAATTGTCGATCGCCCCCTCAGCGAAACCCTGCAACCCATCCCCCCTGCGCCTTATCTCGATATGCTGCGGCGGGCGATCGACACCCTCGTACCGCAACGGTTCAGCTATCCATTTTGCCACGCCGGACAATATTTTCTCTTCGATTTGACACTCACTCCGGCGATCGACTCAAACGGCAAAGCTACAAAAGTCTTAGTTATGGGAAGGCTGCTGTCTGACAAACCCACAGACAGACGGCCAGACTCCCCAGAATTCATGCTCTATCGAGCTTTGCCATCCCTCTTGGACGCCCGCCAACGAATGTCGCTTCCAGCGAGCCGTATCCCCGGTAGATCGCTCCCTCCCTACTCGGAAATCGACCGTAAAATCATCTCCCAAATCGCTCAAAACTTGCACAAAACCCTCGATTTAGCCACCATTTGGCAGCAAACTGTTAACAGCTTGGGTCAAGTTTTAAACGCGAGTCGCTGCATCATCTGTTCCTACAAAAAAGACAGCGAAAATCTCGAAACATCCCCCTTCCTTGCCTCCGAAAATCAGCAAAATTCGACCGCTGCAGCCGCCGAATTACAACAGTCAATAGCTAGCTACCCCTCGCCCCCGCTTTCCCCAACTCAAATCGAAAATCTCCAATCGAAAACTTTTAAAGTAGTAGCTGAATACCGTCAAGAAGCTTACTCTTCTATGCTGGGAGTAGAACTGCGCGCAGCCGAACAGCCCGGGTGGATTCAAACTTTAGCCACATTAAAACCAGTAGCAGTCGATTACGCCTCCCCCGCCACGGATCCCTTCCACCGCCATTCCGTGCTCGTAGCAGCTACCTCCTATGAAGATCAACCCAATGCACTGATATGTTTGCACCGCTGCGGCAGTTCCCCGAAATGGAGTCCTGTCGAACTCGAATTCGCCCGCGAGTTAGTCGCTCAAGTCGGCAGTGCGATCGCCCACGCTACACTTTACCAAGAATTAGAACAGGCCCGCGCCGAAGCCGTAGCTCTTTCCCAACTTAAAAGTCAATTTCTTGCCAATACTTCTCACGAACTCCGCACCCCCCTCAACGGCATCCTCGGCTTCCTAAAACTGCTTATGGACGGCATGGCAGATGACCCCGAAGAAGCGCACCAATTTATCGAAGAAGCTTACCGATCAGCAGTACATTTGTTCAATGTGATTAACGATATTTTGGATGTCGCTAAAATTGAAGCTGGCAAAATGGAGTTAGACCTCGCTCCCGTCAAACTCGGTGAACTGTTGCAACAAGTTGAGGATTTTACACGGGTTCAAGTCGAGCAAAAGCGATTGCAATTTCAAATCCAAAAACCCCCTGTGGAGGACGAGATTATTTTGTATGGCAACTACCAACGCCTGCTTCAAGTAATCTTGAACCTCACGGGCAATGCCATTAAATTTACCGGGGAAGGGGGAATTCGCATCAGTGCCGAGGTTATTAAGAAAAAGGTGACTGTTCACAACCAGCAGTTCCCCGGAATGGTGAAAATTCGAGTCGCTGATACTGGCATTGGCGTTTCTCTCGACAAGCAAGATAAATTATTTGAGTCCTTTTTTCAGGTGGACGGCGATCGTACCAGACAATACGGCGGCACGGGTTTGGGATTGGCTATTTCTCAAAAACTGGTAGAAGCAATGGGGGGTACAGTAAATTTTTACAGTATGGGGGAAGGACTCGGCTCGACGGTTACTTTTACTGTGCCGCTTTATCAAGAACCACTATTTAAAAATTAATCATATCGATTCCGGTGCAACCGTAATCATTGTTGACTGTTGACTGTTGACTGTTGACTGTTGACTGTTGACTGTTGACTGTTGACTGTTGACTGTTGACTGTTGACTGTGAGTAAAAAAATGAAAATTGCGCGAATTATTTTTTGGCAGCTTGATTCGACTTTACGCCCGACTTCGGAGCGCGGATTTGATATCATTCCGGCTGCGCCGGAATGATATCATCAGTAATTGCTCATCAGTAATTGGTGATCGGGACGGTGAAAGAATCAGGAATCAGGAAGCAGAAAAAAAACTGCTAGAGCGGTTCTCAACTTTCGTGAGGTACTCGCCAGCTTTCTTACCAATTACCAATTACCAATTACCAAACTGTACCTTACTCACTTAAAAATTGCTATAGCGGTTCTCAAGCGTGGTGAGGTATGCCCTATGCCCTATGCCCTATGCCCTATGCCCTATGCCCTATGCCCTATGCCCATGAGTACCTCATCTTTCTGAGAAAGGCTATATATTCCTGTATCCGTGAGTTCCGTTTCGTGAATAAAAGTCATCGATTATTGGTAATTATCCTACAAACACAGTTCGATCGCCCACCAACGTATCAATTTTGACCCCCTCGCATCCAGGATACAAGCCCCCGGATTCATTCCGAAAGCAGACTCAGGACCGGGGAAATAAAAAACCTGTATCCGATGAAACTTGCCCCCCGAATTTATCCGTGGGGTCAATTCTAAAATCTAAAATCTAAAATCTAAAATCTAAAATCTAAAATCTAAAATCGATTGACTTTTATCCGTCGCCCAGCTCCCTCCTTGGGAGTTTTGGACTGATATTCCTCACCCCCGCCACTTCCGATCCCCACCCAGAATTGGCATAAATCAAATCCGGGGGATACGGATAACAGCTAATCTTTAATCTGTCGGCTGGAAGCTCACACCTCCGAGTAAACCCCCATAAACCGCCAACTTTACAAGAACTTCATGCCTACTTTTAGCACTGATTCAGCTTTTCAATCCCCTACTGTCAAGGATTTTTAAGAAAACAGGATGCTCTCTCTTCTATGTGAAAATCATAAAGATCTTGTAAAGACACCGCAAATACTGAGTAATGTTTGACGGTCTGTGGCAATATTTAAGTAGAATTACGTAATTCATAAGTCGGACACCGGCAGGCTGGCAAATTCAGTAACTCCCTGCTCTGTTGCCGGAGTGGTAAACTTTTGCCAGTCTAGTAGAAAAGGGGTTGCTATGAATCAGCAAATATCAGCTCAATCGCAAAAACTTTTACTCCAAATTGGCAGAAATATTCGTCGCACCTTGGATCTCGATACCATCTGGCAGCACACAGTTAACAGTCTGGGAGAAACACTAGGCGTCAGCCGCTGTATCCTTTGTCCCTATGAAAGTTCTAGCCTGCAAGTCAAAGTAGCTGCTGAATACTGCCAAGAACCATTTTTACCGATGCTGGGAATGGAAATCTCGCTCACAGCAGCACCTCATTTCCTTCAAGCTCTAGCCACCCTCGAACCGGTGGTAGTAGAGTCCTTTGCAGCCAATGACTCTTTTGGGCCGCAGTCGCTGCTAGTGGTGGCTACCGCTTACCAAGAGCAACCTAACGGCATAATTAGCTTGCATCAGTGCAAGGGTCGATCGTCGGGGAAGGGTAAGACCGATCGACCTTGGACTCAATCCCAGATCGATTTCGCACAAGAACTTGCCGATCAAGTAGGAAGTGCGATCGCCCTCGCCACCCTCTACCAAGAGCGCAGCAAGCGAGTACAAGGACTATCCCAGCTCAAAAAGCAATTTTTGTTGAAGGCGTCCCACGAGCTCCGCACTCCCTTAAATCACATCATCGGCTATCTACAACTAACCATAGACGATCAAGCTGACGATCCCATAGAGGAGAGAGATTTTATCGAAGAAGCTCACCGTTCGGCTATCCACCTTTCTCAGGTAGTTTCCAATATCTTAGATTACATTGAGTTAAGTGAAGCTTGCCAAACTCACGCAGAGTTAGCCACTTTCAGGAACCAGGAAAAATCTGGGAATCAGTAAACCTTCTAGTGGCGCATTTAACAAGTCTAATATTTACCGTGTCCACAAGTTTTACCCTGGAAAAAGCTGACACTTTATCGATAGATTCCCTCAATAAATTCGGTACCTGGTTTATCAATTATTTTTAGGGAATTATAGTTTTACACAGTACAGCATATAGCGATTCTCAAGCGTGGTGAAGTATGGGAGCGAGCCCTATGCCCACGGAGGCCACGGAGGCCACGGAGGCCACGGAGGCCACGGAGGCCTATGACCACCTCATGTTACTGAGAAAGGCTATAGCAACTACTACAGGTAGTAGCCCGGTGTATTTATCATATTATGTCCGCTCGAACGACTCCCATCAAATAGGTTAAGCTGTTCGGCATTTAAAGGACTTGCGTAAGGTGCGTCAGCATCTAAGGTTTTCCGTTTCAGCGTAAGGGTTCGCGAATGACGCACCCTACTAGCCTCGTTACTGGTTTAAATGCTCCACAGCTTATTTGCTCGGAAAGGATATTGCAAGCATAAGATTGCTCTTTTGCACTTTTAATGCTGTTAACTTGTGCTTGATAAAATTACCCACCGCCCTTTTTTTTCGGAGTTTTTGGAGGGCTGACATAGCGCGCCCAAAAAGGTTCCTCCATATCTTTCATCGCTGCTAGTTTGTGGCGCTCTTCCTCTATGCGCTTGCGTTCTGAAAGATCAGAAAATATGTTGATACTGCCGACAGTCTGGCCGCCCGCATCTCGCACACGTGCGGCCCAAAGCCAAACATCGATCGAACTACCGTCTTTTTTCAACAAAGATATTTCCAAACCGTTTTGCGGTTGGCCATTAGACGCAGACTTTAGCAGCCCGTAAAAATCTTGCTTTTGGCCTTCAGGAATATTCGGTAAAGGTTTCCCTAAAACCTCAGCCGCAGTCCAGCCAAAAAGTTGTTCAGCGGCGCGGTTCCAAACAACGGTATTGCCGTCATTGCTGGTACAGTTAATCGCCAGCGGCGCCGATGCTATCTGGGCTTGGAAAACTTGGTTAACGAGTTGCAGTTTCAATTCTACTTGCTTGCGATCGGTAATTTCCTGACAAGCGCCCCACAAACGGACAACCCGTTCAGCAGTTTTGTCCCACACCACTTGCCAATAGTCCCGCACCCAGCGCACCTCGCCTTTTTGATTAATAATGCGATACTCATTAGCTCCAGTGCGACTGAAAGTACAGCCTTCTAATTGGTTAATTAACATTTCCCTGTCGTCGGGATGAACGAGTTCCGAGTTCCACCAACCAAACGATTCTAATTCTTCAGGAACGATCCCAGTGCAGCGCTCAAAAGCTTCTGTCGCCCACTCGCAGGCGAACTTGCCGTCGGGAAGTCCCTTAAAAGAATAGGCAAAATCCGAAGTAATTTGCGACATAACCCTGTAGTGGAGTTCCGACTCTCGGACGGCGATTTCCGCTTGCTTTCGTTCCCCTATTTCCCGCGAATTAATTATAATTCCCTGCACGCTAGAATCGTAAAGCAAACTGTTACCTACCGACTCCATGTAGATCCAAGAACCGTCAGCATGGCGTTTCCGATATTCAATTGCCCCCCCAATTCCGGGAGCTTCTAACAACTTACCAAAATACGTCTGCCAAGCCAGCAAATCGTCTGGATGGATTAACTCGCCGTGAAATTTGCCAATTCTTTCTTCTGGGTTGTAACCCAAAAGCCGCTGTAGGCTTCCGCTGTGGTACCGAACTCGCCCGTCGGAGCCAATAATGCTAATTAGATCTGGAGAATTACGCAGCATAGCTTGCAGTTTAGCTTCGCTTTTAATTAACGCTTGATTGTCCCTGCGATGCTGGCTGATTTGTTTTTCTAACTGCTCCCGTAACTGTCTGATTTGCCCTACTTGCTGGGCTACAGTGCGTTCCAAGAGGCGATTATTTTTTTCAATTTCAACCAGCTTTGCCGCGTTATATGTCGCGCTTTCAAACAGGTTGCTTGCTGCTATTTCCTGCAAAGAATTTGATAAATTCTCCAAAATTTTTGTGAAAATTGCCTGTTGTGGGTGTGGCAATTCCATAGCTTGTTCCTGCAATGTTTCTAAGTGTTTGTAGACAGTTTCTAGCATTTTATTAAGGGGGGAATCTAATAGTTGCCTGCGGGTGCAACCCCTAAAAAGCGGACACAAGTTTTTTCAACATAACCAATAACTAAGACTGGTGTGTGGCGCTCGACCCATCGCGCTCTCAATAACCAGGCATTTTGGGACTTTCTCTTCAAATCATAGCAACCGATAGAGAAATTGACACTCCCTTGCCTAAAGGCGCAGGGATTCTTGGATCATCCAGTCGAACTTATCTCTGTTTGGCTACCATCAGCGAGTAGAGATCGGTCTGTCCCCCAGCGTAAATTTCGGTGTGCCCCACCGTATTTAAATTGATTCCTGCCTGCTTCAATCCCTTTGCCAAAATGTTTTTTCCGGCATTATGGTCGCGATCTAACACCACACCACAACCACAAATATGGGTTCGAGTTGACAGAGTTTTTTTAACCAGGTTGCCACAGTGTGAACATTCCTGAGATGTGTACTGAGGAGCAACAGCAATAACTGTTTTGCCGTACACTTTTCCAAAGTATTCCAACCATTGAGCAAACTGTGACCACGCAGCATCGCTAATTGATTTAGCGAGTTTATGGTTCTTAACCATGTTCCGCACCTGAAGGTCTTCGTAGGCTACAAAATCGTTAGATTTCACCGCGCCGGGCGTCGTCTTAATGGCGAAGTCTTTACGCTGTCTACTGACCTTCAGGTGTTTTCTTCCTAACTTGTTGATCGCTTTTTTTCGATTTTTAGAACCTTTCTTTTTCCGAGAAACTCGCTTCTGCGATCTCTTCAGAGCTTTTTCGCTTTTGCGGAGATACCGAGGATTAGGAACTGTTTCGCCATCGCTATCAGTATAAAAATGGTTTAATCCGACATCTATTCCAATGGCTTTACCAGTGGAAATAGCTTCCTCTTTCCGTTCCACATTGATACAAAATTGAGCGTAGTATCCGTCGGCACGACGCACGACTCTGATTCGTTTAATCTCGTTTGGCGCGTAGAAATACAAATCCCGACTACCAACCAACTTGAACTTCCCAGCAGCGAAGCCGTCTTTAAATGTTAAACATCTTTTGTCGGCAGAAAGTGACCAACCCGATTGTTTGTACTCAACGGAACGAGTGTGCTTTTTGAACTGCGGGAATCCCTTTTTCCCTGGTTTCTTTGCTTTGCAATTAGCAAAAAAACGCCCTATAGCAAAAATGGCACGCTCCGCCGAAGCTTGACGTGCCGTCGAGTTAAGCTTGCCTGCCCATTCAAACTCTTTCGCCATAATGGCACACTGTTTGTATAGGTCTACCAGCTTAATTCCTTGATTGTCTATCCAATGTCTAAGAGTTTTGTTTCGGACAAATTGAGCCGTCCGAATCATTTCGTCCATGATCCGATATTGCTCCGCTTTGCCTTTCAACTTAAACTCTAATACTATCATGGGAATAGTTTATCATTATTTTTACTGCAACTTTTACCCACAAAATCTACCTATTTAACAATTATTTACAAATTGTAGAAATTAAAGCCGTCTTAGAAGGACGGGGCTTTATACCCACTTTTGCGGTAAATTCTTGTTGCGCCCTAATTGCCAGCCCAGCCGCACCCCCAAGAAGTGTTCGCCAGGAGTGCGGGTAACTCCCCTACCCAGTGAATGTGGGGCTTCTCGCGGTTAAGCTAAACTAGATGGGTGTCAAGAGAAAGAGGGATTTATGACAGAGCAAGCCAACGCTCGCGATTTGTTTCGCGCTGCTTACGAACACCGCTATACCTGGGATGCCAATTTTCCCGGTTACAGTGCCGATATTGAACTCAAACAGGGCGACGAAGTATATACGGGTCATGTTTGGATCAAACCCGACATGAGCGTGGAAGTCACGGGCATTGAAGACGAGGAAGTGCAGCAAAGCGTCTACACCCAAATGCGCGATATTGTCACCCACCGCAAGCGCTCGACATTTGAAAAATCTCACGGCAAAAATAGCTTCACCCTGGGCGAGAAGGACAGCACAGAGGCTGTGGACATCTTGGTGCAAGGCGACTCAATGGGGTCTAACTATAAAATCCGAGGTCTCTCAATTTGTCAAGTCAGCCGGGTGATGGGCCGCATGGCTTTCGTAATTGACACGCACAAAAGCTTAGAGACACCCGAAGGTTCTTTGGCAACCCACTACGATGCCGTTTTCCGCAACCCCCAAACCGACGAAATCATCAAAGAACTCGAATTTGAAGATACCTTTGACAAGATAGGCGACTATTATGTCATGACCAAGCAAGTAGTTCGATCGACAGAAAAAGGTCAACTGACCACAACCGAGTTCAACTACTCCAACGTCAAACTGCTAGAACCAGCAGTAGTGTAGCGGCCTCAAAAACCCGATTTCTTAAATAAAACGGGTTTTTTTGGTTAACGTATCAGAATCAACTTGATTTGGCGGCAAGTAACGCTACGATCGAACGAGAGAGCTAATTGGGATCGAGCATCAGCGTGACAGAAACCGGGTTTCCTGCCGCGGGCTCACCTGAGTGCCTAAGTCTTTTATCAAAAAACCCGGTTTCTTAAATCCCGCGCGGGCTGAGAATGCTGCCCTTGAGTCAAATCGAACTTTCATCAACTACAAGAAATCATCACAGAGGCGAAATATGACACTAGCACTAACCAGAGATAACGTCGAAACAGTTCTCGATGAAATGCGCCCCTACCTAATATCCGACGGTGGCAACGTCGAACTCGTAGAAATTGACGGCCCAGTGGTACACCTGAGACTGCAAGGAGCTTGCGGCTCTTGCCCGAGTTCCACAATGACTCTGAGAATGGGGATTGAACGTCGCCTGCGCGAGGCTATCCCAGAAATTTCCGAAGTCGAACAGGTAATGTAATTAATCAGTTGGCAATTGGCAGTTGGCAGTTGACGGTTGACAGTTGACTGTTGACTGTTGACTGTTGACTGTTGGCAGTGGACGGTTGACTGTTGACTGTTACCAATTACCAAATTTAATTACCAATTACCAATTACCAAATTTAATTACCAATTACCAATTACCAATTACCAAATTCAATTACCAATTACTAAATTCAATGTCTCACCCCCTTTATGTAGCCTTCATTTGGCACCAACACCAACCGCTCTACAAATCCCGAGTATCAGCTAGCGCAGGAACAGCCCAGTACCGACTGCCTTGGGTGCGCTTGCACGGAGTCAAAGACTACTTGGATTTAGTGCTAATGCTGGCAAAATATCCCAAGCTTCATCAAACCGTAAACTTGGTTCCCTCCTTGATTTTGCAGATAGAAGACTGCATCGCAGACAGAGCATTAGACCCTTACTTGGCGGTGACATTAAAGCCAGTAGAAACTTTAAATATCGAAGAACAAGAGTTCATTTTAGAACACTTCTTTGACGCCAATTACCACACCCTGATTCAGCCGCACCCCCGCTACGCTCAACTCTACACTCAGCGGCAGGAAAAAGGCATTCAGTGGTGTTTGGAAAACTGGAAATTGCAGGATTTTAGCGACTTGCTGGCTTGGCACAATTTAGCTTGGATTGACCCGCTGTTTTGGGACGACCCCGATATTGCAGGGTGGCTGAAACAAGGACAAAATTTTAGTTTGGTAGACAGAAAAAATATCTACTCAAAACAAAAAGAAATCCTCGCTCGCATCATTCCCCAGCACCGTAAAATGCAAGCTGAGGGACAGTTGGAAGTCTCCACAACCCCCTACACGCACCCGATTTTACCGCTGCTTGCCGACACCAACGGCGGCCGCATAGCCATTCCAAACATGACGCTGCCACAACACCGGTTTCAGTGGGAAGAAGATATTCCCCGACACCTGAGAAAAGCCTGGGAAATGTATGAAGACCGGTTTGATTGCCAACCGCGCGGTTTGTGGCCGTCGGAACAAGCAGTCAGCCCGGAAATTTTGCCCTACATTGCCAAACAAGGCTTTAAATGGATAGTCTCGGACGAAGCAGTATTGGGGTGGACAATTAAACACTTTTTTAACCGCGACGCGACAGGGAATGTCTACGAACCAGAATTCTTATATCGCCCTTACCGTTTAGAAACTCCTGACGGCGATTTAGCTATAGTATTTAGAGACCACAGATTGTCCGACTTGATCGGGTTTACTTACGGTTCGATGGAACCGGAAAAAGCAGCATCAGATTTAGTGGGACACTTAGAAGCGATCGGCAGAACTCTCAAACACCGACAGTCCAGCGGTCAAACAGCTTTAGAAAATCCCTGGTTAGTGACGATCGCCCTAGACGGCGAAAATTGCTGGGAATTCTATCCCCAAGACGGCAAACCGTTCTTAGAATCCCTCTATCAAACTCTCAGCGACAATCCAGATATCAAATTAGTCACAGTCTCGGAATTTCTCGACAAATTCCCAGCAACCGAAACAATTCCCGTAGCCCAAATGCACACGGGTTCCTGGGTGGACGGTTCTCTGACAACTTGGATCGGCGATCCCGCGAAAAATCGCGCTTGGGACTTGTTAGGGCCCGCCAGACAAATGCTGGCAAACCATCCAGAGGCCACAGAAGAAAGCAACCCAGAAGCTTGGGAAGCGCTTTATGCGGCCGAAGGTTCCGACTGGTTCTGGTGGTTTGGCGAAGGCCACACCTCAAACCAAGATGCCATGTTCGACCAGCTATTCCGCGAACACGTAGCGGGAATTTACGAAGCTCTCGGCGAGCCCGTACCCCCGGAAGTGCGCCGGCAAGTAGAGGTGCACTCTGTTCAAGGCGACCACCTGCCCCTGAGCTTTATTCACCCGGTGATTGACGGTATCGGCAACGAACAGGATTGGGACAAAGCCGGCCGGATTGAAGTTGGGGGAGCAAGGGGTACGATGCACCGGAGTTCGGCTATTCAGCGGCTTTGGTACGGGGTTGACCACTTGAATTTTTACATTCGCGCCGACTTCCAGGTAGGGGTGCGGCCGGGAATTGATTGCCCGCAGCAGTTAAATTTGTTCTGGTTTTATCCCGATCGCACGATGCACAACAGTCTGATTCCGCTGTCGGGTTTACCTGACGAAGCACCGCTAAACTATCGATACCACCATCAGTTAGAGATTAATTTGCTGACGAAATCGATTTGGTTTCAGGAAGCAGAAGAGGGCGATCGGTGGCAGCCCCGCATTAGCCGCGCTCAAGTGGGAGTGGATAAATGTTTGGAGGTAGCAGTACCCTGGGCGGATTTGCAAATTATGCCCGACTGGCAGGTGAGGCTGATTGCGGTTTTATCGGATGGGAGTCGTTACTCTAGCTGTATGCCGTTCGATTCTTTGATTCCGATCGGAATGCCGTAAAAAGTCATTAGTCATTAGTCATTAGTCATTAGTCATTAGTCATTAGTCATTAGTCATTAGTCATTAGCCATTAGTCATTAGTCATTAGTCATTAGTCATTAGTCATTAGTCATTAGTCATTAGTCATTAGGCTGTAGGGGCGGGTTTTACCAGCTTTCATAGAACGGTTAACCCAAATACATATAAACCCGCCCCCTGAATTAGTCAACAGTCATTAGTCATTAGTCAACAGTCATTAGTCATTAGTCATTAGTCATTAGTCATTAGTCATTAGTCATTAGTCATTAGTCATTAGGCTGTAGGGGCGGGTTTTACCAGCTTTCATAGCACGGTTAACCCAAATACATATAAACCCGCCCTCTGAATTAGTCATTAGTCATTAGTCAACAGTCATTAGTCATTTTTTGAACCAACAAAAAATTAAATAATTATCCAATTTTATTAAATTGGGGCTTCTACTCTGGCTACCTAATGCCTTGATAATTTCGCTCGCGTCCGGTCGATCGAGGGCTAGAAAATTTGTTCGTCGTGAGGGCTTCATCCTTCATAAAAAAGAGGACTTAACTCCTGAACACCAAACATACAATGGTTAATTTACCGGAGATCATATCATTAGTCATGGGGAAATCAACAAACTAATGAGCCGCATTTTACTATTGGTCGATCGCCACCAACAACTTAATTTGCCGATCGCCCACCTCAACACCGAGCATGAGGTGATCGTACTCGATCGCGCTTTAGATACCAGCTCGGAATTTCCCATTCCCCAAATCGCTTTTGACTTGTGCATTCTCGACGAGGCAAATTTCGATCGCATCGGGCCGCTGGTAGAATCATTAAAAGCTGCCGCCGAGCCGATCTTTTTACCGTTTTTGCTTGTTAGTAAAGCCCAAACGCCTGCTCTTTCTGAGCAGCCATTGTGGCAGCAGCCCAAACCACTCGAAGGCAGAATAGACGATTTGATAGTAAGTCCCGCCGAACCAGTCCAACTGCACTTGCGGGTAGAGAATTTGTTGGCGCGCAGGCGGCAGTCGCTAGAAATCCACAGACTTCAGGAAACAATTAAAGAACAGACTTTTACAGAAAGTTTGTTAAAGGAGTCGCTGCAAACGGCAAACGAAAACCTGCAACGGGAAATCGCCAAGCGGGCGGAGGTAGAAACTGCACTGCGAGAAAATTCCTATCTAGACTCGCTGATCAATGCCATGCCAGATATTGTCTGCTTCAAAGATGGCGAGGGCAGGTGGCAGGAGGCAAATCAAGCGATTTTGGAAGTGTTCGAGCTAGAAAAAATAGACTACCGCGGCCTCAAAGATTCTCAACTAGGAGAACTCAGCAGTTTTTACCGCGAGGCCCTACAGGCTTGCGAGGTCAGCGATAGAGAAGCGTGGGAAAAAGGAGAGCTTTCTAGGGGAGAAGAAGTGATTCTCCGCTCCAACGGTACTGTGAAAATCTACGATGTCATTAAAGTACCCGTATTTCACCCCGACGGCAGACGCAAAAGTATAGTGATTTTGGGTCGCGACATTACCGAACACAAGCAAACTAGAGACGAACTCGTGCGCTTAGCGTCGATTGTCGAGTCTTCCGACGACGGCATCGTCGGCAAAACCCTCGCCGGGACAATTCAGAGCTGGAACGCAGGAGCAGAGAAGATTTACGGCTACTGTGCTGCGGAAATCAAGGGGCAGTCGATCGAGATTTTAGCAATACCAGAACGACCCAAGGAAATGCCTCAAATATTGGAAAATATTAGGGCGGGAGCCAGCATCGACCATTACGAAACCGTACACTTGCGGAAAGATGGTCAACAGATAGATGTCTCCCTGACGATTTCTCCGATTAAAGACGCGACTGGAGCGGTAACGGGCGTTTCGACAATCTCTCGCGACATCAGCGACAGCAAGCGAGTCGAAAAAGCCTTTGAACAACTCCGCCACCAAACAGAAATGATTTTGTTCTCCGCAGGAGAAGGAATTTGCGGGTTGAACAAACAGGGAAAAGTAACTTTTGTCAATCCAGCGGCGGTGAGAATGGCTGGGTGCGAATCGAAGCAATTGATCGATCGACCACTCTATGAAAGCTTACACCGTTCACAGCAAGAATGCTCAAGGGCGATCGAGCAACTGTCACCTGCAACAGAAATCAATTCAGAGTCGGAACTTGTTCCACACTGCGCCGCACCGCAGGCGGGCAAACTGCTGCCGAAGCGGGTAAGTTCTCAAATTTTAGCCACATTGGAAGATGGAGAGGCGCGGCGCGTCACCGATGAGATTTTTTGGCGGCGAGACGGGAGCAGTTTTCCGGTTGAGTACGTTGTCGCTCCGATGCGAGAACAAGGCGAAATTATTGGAGCTGTGGTGACTTTTAAAGATATCACGGAGCGGCTTGCCGTCGAGCGCATGAAAGATGAATTCATCTCTGTTGTCAGCCACGAACTGCGGACGCCCATGACCTCAATTCACGGCGCCCTCGGCCTCCTCAACAGCGGCCTGCTGGACGCTTACCCCCAGAAAGCTAAGCGGATGCTGGAGATTGCTGTCACTAACACTGACCGTTTGGTGCGCTTGGTCAACGACATCCTAGATTTAGAGCGGATGGAGTCAAGTTACAGCACTGCCATCAAACAAACTTGCAATGTGGCTGACCTGATGTTGCAGGCGGCTGACGAGATGCAGGGAATGGCTCAGCAGGCGGGAGTTACTCTGTCGGTGAAGCCTGTGAAGGCGCAATTGCAAGCTGTTCCCGATCGGCTAATTCAAGCCTTGACAAATTTACTCAGTAATGCTATTAAATTTTCTCCCTCCGGCGCTACGGTTTGGCTGAGCGGGGAGTTGACCCACAATCTGGATTTGGCAGAAAAAGCAGCGCACAAGTCGGTGTCGTCTCCGTCTTTGTTGTCTCCTGAGCCTGCAGCCGCGCCTCCGCATTTGCCAGTTCCAAGCTCGTGGTACATCGTGATTGCTGTGAAAGACCAAGGGCGGGGTATTCCGTCAGACAAGCTGGAGATGGTCTTTGAACGCTTTCAACAAGTTGATGCTTCTGATTCTCGCCAGAAGGGAGGTACTGGTTTGGGGCTGGCTATTTGTCGCAGTATCGTGCAGCAGCACGGGGGGCGGATGTGGGTGGAGAGCGTTTTGGGGGAGGGCAGCACTTTTTTCTTAAGTCTGCCAATTCTCAGGGAGGGGTTAGAAGCGGCTGGCAACTGAAAGTTAATTTCTACCCTGGTGTACCCAAAATTAATGATTTTGTGCAGATTGTTCGATCGAGTCATCGACAAACAATCTCAGCCTTTTCTGCAGTTTGGGGACTGCGGGCAAAAAGCGCGATTTGAGGTCGAAAAGCGGCTTTTTTGGGTGGGATCTTTTACAGCAACCGCGCCAGACGGTTAGGATGTTCTTAGTTGAAACCCTGGCGGTCGATCGCAACTTCGGTCTTGCTAGTTCCTTCTTTCTTCAACATCTGCTATACAGTTTTGAAAATTTACTGTACAGTCCGATCGGGTAAGATAATTTGCTTTACAAAATATTCACATTTCACATCTAATCTATGATCAGTTCTCATTCCTAAAAAAATGTTAATTTTGACTGCCAAGCGCATCTTGGTTATTGACGATGCGGAAGATATTCGGGAAGTAGCTCAAGTCAGTCTTGAACTGGTGGGGGGCTGGGAAGTCCTGACAGCGAGTTCGGGCCGCGAGGGTGTTGCTAAGGCTCTTGCCGAACAGCCTGATGCTATTCTATTGGACGTGATGATGCCCGACCAAGACGGGCCTACTACTTTTATACAGTTACAAGCTAATAAGGCTACGCAGCACATTCCGGTAATTTTATTAACGGCTAAGGCTCTGGCTGGGGACAGGCGGATGTTCGCGGATTTGGGGGTAGTGAGCGTGATTGCTAAGCCTTTTGAACCGATGTTTTTGGCGGCTCAGGTCGCTGAGGCTTTGGGCTGGGAGCAAGAATAGATCGATCGCGCGCATGGAATTGTGCAGCTTTTTAAGCAGTAGTTTTGCAGGCAAAGAGAGTTAAAAAAACTTGGTTTCTTTGGTATGGTTCCTTAGATCGAATCAGGGCGATCGGACAGGATATATGTAGCGATTTAGGCGCCGCACCTTTCGTCCTGTCAGCTTAAGACTCAAAACCTCAGTCCGGTATCAATTTCAACCCTGCCGGTCTTGGGGTGAAATTGATACCAATTAGGATGCCTAAATCCCTATTGGTAGTGCGTTCATTGAACCGAATTCGGCCTCAGCCATGAGAACCGTATTCCTACTGATTTATCGGGAAAATATAAGCTGGCAGGAGTATTTTACTTTTTGTAACAACTCAGTCGTCTTCATAAGTTCTTCAGGTTTTAGTTTTATGTTTAAGCAGAACGTCAGGGATCGCTCCTGACTGTTGACAGACACATTGGGAGAAGACGATTATGCCCTCAGCTTACATTTTGCTACTAATAGTTTCTCTGGCAGCAGTCTGGGTTTACTGGCAAACCTCTCAAGATATTTTTGTTCTTGTGGCTTGGGCAGGGCTGGGTTGTTTTATTTGGGGTTTCTCTTGGGCTCCTTGGAGCGTTCAGCTTTTGATTGTGGTGTTACTCTTGGGCCTCCAAAAGTGCTACTTGCGCGACGCTCAAAGCTGTGAGTGAAAGAGATTTTTTATTTTGGTGCCTGCTGGAATTGAGATGTGCAGGCCTTCGTGAATCTCTCTAATGATCGGGTTATCGCTCCATATCTTCAAAAAAGGTTTAAAATATCATGAATAGTTGCCCTTGTTGCTCCTCTAAATTGCTCCGCCACGCTCGCCACAATCGCATTTATTGGTTCTGCTCGCACTGCTGGCAGGAAATGCCGGATCTGTCGGAGATGATTTTACTTAACAGCGTGCGGAATCACAAACGCGACGGTTTGGTGAACCATCCGGCTTTGACTCCTAAATTTAGGATTTTTGAGTCTGTAGAAATTGCTTAGTTTGCTGGAGTTAGTCTCGCGATAAATATTGAGACGGAAAAGATTTTTGTTTGTGCCCTCTGTGGGATTTTTTGATAAAAAATGCACTCATCCCCTTCCGTGTGAAGTGAAGGGGACTTCTTAGCGGGGGGATGAGTACACTTGTGATGGGGTCGATCGCCCGACTGAATTTCAGCTATTGTATGCAGTTAAGCTGATTACATCAAACCGATTTGAGAGAGAATGCCTTGACCGGTGAGGAATTCGGTAGCTAGGCCGATAACGAAGCCCAACATTGCCAAGCGGCCGTTCCAGGTTTCAGCGAACTCAGTAAAGCCCAACTTTGCGTCTTTGTTTTCCATGACCAGAAACCTCGTTTAATTTCAACCTTATGTAACTAAACTTAACACAGCAGTACCAAGTTTGCAACATATTTTTACATTTGCTGTTCAAATGCCGGAGGTAAGCGGGATGGGCCAGGCGGGAGAGGGGCTCGCGGGGGCTTTCAGGGGTAGGTTTTTAATGATGACACCGGATTGGATAGTATAGAAACAGTGAGTTTTACACAGCTCCGGAGCT
>NZ_JAUBPT010000103.1:0-29742 GCF_036700905.1 Microcoleus sp. S13_C3
ATATTTTGGCAAACCGATTCAGTCATGGCATTGTCTAGAATACATAGATGATATTTTTTGTCAATGCGTAAGTCCTAATATCTTCCATTGCATAGTTTGTAGGAACTCGGACAATGGGCTTACAGCCCCTTGCTACATGAGTAGAATTCTACCCCATAACCCTAGCTGCCGCCAATCCGAGCGACATCGCGAGCATTTTCTTCAAACGCAGCAGTCAGCGCACGATCACCGCTTAAACCCGATGCGATCGCCGTATTTCGGTATTGGCCAAGCCAAGGAATTACCCAAGTTGCTGAGGAGTATTTTTGCTGTCATACATTTGCGATTGTAACGCTCAGGTTTATCTATTCTAACAGCTAGATATAGAGCGCATACCAGATTTAGTTTTGTAAATATTTTAGGGGCGATCGCCTTCGGACAATATCAGGACTGTAGGTATGTCTGCACTTGTGGGCGATCGCAAATAACTTCCAGGTAGCGTGGCAACTGCTACAGTGTTTCCCAACAAATCGAAGAACTCAAGGCCATAACCTGTTGTTAGTCCCTCGACGAGTGCTATTGATTTACCAGTCCTCGCAGTTCCTTAATGTCGATGTGGATTCCTTGACGTTTCAGATATTGGCTCAAGTTAATCTGGATGAATAAATCTTTGAGCTCTTCAGCAATCTCTGCCGGGGGATTGCCAGATAACGCAGTTGCAATTAGACGTTCTGCCATTCGTAATTCGCCACATTCGATCGCTAAAGATGCTGCGCTGCGGTGAAGCACAGAACGAGTGGGTTCAGCATCAAGGGCGCTAGCGATTAAGGCTGCGGCCTGAGTTTCTTGTTCAAAGGCTTGGCGCGTCAATTGTGCAGCCAACTCCAACGCACCTCTTAAGCTGGCGACTGCCGCTGCTTCGGCTAAATCCATTGCTTGTTTGTGGAGCGATTCAATCTGGCTCATTGGAGTACGGTTCCTTCAGGATTTTGCTTGGCACTAATAATAGAAATCGGTCGGCTGAACTCTACTACAATGATATACGCTGGCAAGCCTTGTGCCTCTGAGGCGCGGGTTTGTTCAGTTTTCAGCTTGACTCTAGTATTGATTTGACTTTGATTGCCTTTGCGAATTCCAGAAACCTCTAGCCGAGCCATTCGCTCAAATGGCAGTGTGGTAGCTGAATTTTGACTTCCTAACCAATAGTCAAATCCAGTTCCTTTGCGAGAGCGTTCAATGACTGTGAGATTTGTTAATTGCAAAATTAACAGGAATGCGATTCCATAAGCAGCCTGCTCGGTAGTATATTCTTCGTCATTCCAACATCGTCGGGTTTGCTCGGTGACTGGCTGCCAATCTAACTTGAATGTGGCAGAAAATTCTCCCTCAACTTTAAGTGTTACTCCTGGTTGGTGAGCTTCATCGGTTAGACAAATCGCACCTGCTTCTGCGATCGCCGCTCCAAAGGCAGGTGTAATTGCAGGGAGTCCCTGGCTAAGGCTTTGTAAGTTTAAGATTTGAATCTGGCTCAAAGCGACGTTGCTCTATGGAAAGTAGATATTCAATTTTACTCTCAGTTGCGACAATTTGAGTCGATCGCCACTATTTGTAGACGATCGCCTTCCTCGACTTGGGGTGATCATCGCGATTGCACAATTGCCTCTACTTAGGCAGCAAAACTATTAACCAGTCTAACTGTAGGTCTGTCTGCACTTGTGGGCGATCGCAAATAACTTTCAGGTAGCGTGGCAACTGCTACAGTGTTTCCCAACAGATCGAAGAACTCAACGCTATAACCTGTTTCTAGTCCCTCAACGTGATGCTGTTCTACAACCGTACCGATATCGCCAGCATCAAGTCCTTCTTCTGGAAGGTGGCACAGCAAGATGACATCTGAATAAAGCTGATAGTTTATAATTCTTCTGATTCGGGAAATTGTTGCTCGTATTGGGCTAGAATTTCTCGAACTGTTTCGGCCGCGATGTCTGATAGGTCTGATTTAGAATAGATAGTCACCAAAACGATCGAATCGCTAGTTTTGAGGTAATAAATAGCACGGTAGCCCGCGCTTTTGCCTTTTTGAATGTCACTGTTTTTAATTCTGACTTTGAAAATTTCGTACTCCATCCCCGGAATGCGATCGCCCGGAAGTTCCCCCGCTTGAAGTTGTTCGATTACAGGCTGAATGTCGTTGCGAATGTTGCGATAGCGTTTGGCTAAAGTTCGCAGGTCTCGTTGAAATCGGGGGGTAAGTTCAATTTGGATCGGTTGCGGATCAGTTGTCATCGATTCCGTCCCACAGTTGAGACAAAGGGAGAGTTTGTCCGGTAATTGCCTCATGGAAGCCTTGCTGAATCCCTTCGATGACAGTTTCAGTGGGGTCATCATCGGGATCGATATCAGTGTTTTGACGAATTTTTTGTTGCAGTTCTTTGAAGCGTCCTTTATAAATATCTTCCCATTTATCGGACTGCAAGAATTTGATGAAAGCTAAGACTTCTTGTTGTTGGTCTGGCGATAAGACCTTCACATTTTCCAAAATGGCTTGTTCGACGGTCATAATTATCCCTTTTTTTTGATTGCTCTTCTACAATCTAGTAACAACATTATATCAAACGGGTGGCTTGACAGCAAGTCAGGGGTGAGTTCAATTAGATTAGTTTGGGATACTCAGTTAGTTTATCCATTGCACAATTGCTTCTACTTACGCAGCAAAACTATTAACCAGTCTAACTGTAGGTCTGTCTGCACTTGTGGGCGATCGCAAATAACTTCCAGGTAGTGTCGCAACTGCTACAGTGTTTCCCAACAAATCGAAGAACTCAACGCTATAACCTGTTTCTAGTCCCTCAACGTGATGCTGTTCTACAACTGTACCGATATCGCCGGCATAAAATCCTTCTTCTGGAAGGTTGCACAGCAAGATGACATCTGAATAAAGTTGATAGTTCATAAAAGTGAGTTACTTTCCCTTGCTTGCTGCCTCAATGTTTCAAAAAGTTGTTCTCCCTCCGATAAATAAGCATCAATGGCTGTGCGATTAGCCAAGTAAAAAGTAATTGCCCCATAAACTTCTTCTAGCGTCAGTGCAGGGAATGATTGAACGATACTTTCTGGGAATTGTTTCGCCAGGAAAGCATAGACAATTGAATCTAAAGAAACGCGCTTCCCGACAATTCGGTAGCAACTTTCCCGTTCTTCAATGTACTGTTTTGTTGTTATAGCTACCGTGCTCATAGTTTGCGCGATTATTCAATTTCATTTTCAAGCTGGTCAAGGATTTTCTCACAATGTTTTATGATAGTGTTTTTATTAGCCCTAGCTAAGTTTATTTGAGAACCTAAATTTTGTATTTGAGAAACTTGCTTTTCAATCTGCTCACCCTCACTAGCTGTAAGATCTCTACCTCGTCCATAACCATTATTTGATAATCCCCATATAAGAGCAACTCCTTTAACTAAAAGAGTTCTCATTTGCTCTGCTTCAATGTTGATATTCACAGTATCCTGATCCTCATAAAAAATAGCAAAGCTACCTATAATTGCCCCCACAGATGCTCCTATCTGCGCCCCTGTCATTGCTCCAGCTACAATACCTGTACCGCCAGTCAATACACCCACAACTCCTGCTCCAACAATAGCCATCAAAAAAGAACCAAAACCTGCTCCAACTGCTGCCATTCCAGAACCAAAGCTTACCCGATTCATCAAGTTATGATCTGTCTTGAAGTCTAGACACAACTGCTCTTTTGGAGTAGTTGGGTTTTCTGCTGCTACCTTATAGAGATAAGTAATATTATGAAGGAATGTAGCAAACGATCTGTCGATCTTGTCTGCAATTTTTTCCCTGGCTATTTGCCGTTTATACTCATTATTGCACTCTGCCTTTGGAAGAGTCAAGATTGGTTTTCCTTGATAGGGTTCAATAATAAAAACCGATAACAAATTACAAGCTTCTTTCCTGATTTCTAACTCTCTCTCCTTAAATCGTTTTAAACCCTCAGTAAAACGCAATTTTTGCTCGGAATCAAGTATATTGAGAATACTGTCATAAATCCCCTTTACTTTGACAGGACTATCCCAATGGGCATCACAAACAATCACATCCATTGAGCGTTCTTTAAATAGATTTTTCCATTGAGTTACTCTGTTGTCAACAGATATTTTATCGCTTGCTGCTAGTTCCTTTTTATATTGATTGATAACCGCTACAACTTTTGAACATTTTTTGAGAATAAGTGAAATCTCCTCCTTATAATTATCATCAGGTACAATCGTTAGACTGGCTACATATAAAACTACATCGGTGGATTCTATGGAAGCTATTGCGTCTAAATCGTAGACCATTTTTTCTTGCCAACTCTGTGACATCTTGAAGTCGGGATTTTCATTCAATGAGTCAAGGTACATCATTAAATTAGAGGCATACTGAAATCCTGGAGTATCTATAAATGTTGCTTGGAGACCTTCAAAAAAGTAGGATTCCCCTTTTTTTGTAACGTTAGCTGAATCTCCAACTTCTCCAATAGAAGTTTTCATCAAAGTTCTAATCAGAGTGGTTTTTCCGGTGTTTGTATGACCGACAACAGCAATACTGATGTTTTGTGACCTGACATTTCTTTGTGCTGGCATGGGTAACTTATAGTTGATAGTTGGTAATCGATCGCTAGTGAGGAATAGGTAATTGGTTGTTAGTAACAGCCATTACCCATTCCTCATGTTCAACCCTAGCTGCCGCCAATCCGGGCGACATCGCGAGCGTTTTCTTCAAACGCAGCCGTCAGCGCATCATCACCGCTTAAACCCGATGCGATCGCCCTTTCAATAGCCTGCAACACCCGCTTATAATCCCTCGGCATCACCTTCACAAACACCGGCACCATCGAGTCCCAATTTGCCAGAACCTTCGATGCCTTCGCACTTCCAGTCAAATCAAAATGAGTCTGAATTAACTGCCGCAAATCGCTAATTTCCTCAACATCCTCCAATTTTTCCAAATCCACCATCGACATATTGCAGCGAGTAGCAAAATCCCCCGCCTCATCCAAAATGTAAGCCACACCGCCACTCATACCCGCTGCAAAATTGCGCCCGGTTTCACCCAAAACTACAACTTTGCCGCCAGTCATGTACTCGCAACCGTGATCGCCCACACCCTCAACTACTGCGTTAACGCCGGAGTTACGCACCCCAAAACGTTCGCCCGCCATCCCTCGGATGAAAACCTCGCCGGATGTCGCGCCGTAAAGCACTACGTTACCGACAATCACGTTTTCCTCTGCGACAAAGGTAGAAGCTGGCGACGGATACAGGATAATCTTGCCGCCGCTGAGCCCTTTGCCCAAATAGTCGTTAGCTTCGCCTTCGAGCTCCAGGGTGACTCCCTTGGGCACGAATGCCCCAAAGCTTTGCCCAGCGCTGCCTTGGAAGTGCAGGTGCACCGTGTCATCCGGCAAACCTTCCCAGTTGCGTTTGGTGATTTCGTTGCCGAGAATTGTGCCGACAACGCGGTTGACATTGGTAATCGGCAGTTTGGCCTGTACCTTTTCGCCATTTTCGATCGCACCTTTGCACAAATCCAACAACACAGTCATGTCGAGAGACTTTTCCAAACCGTGATCCTGCGCCATCTGACAATAGCGCCCGACATCCGCGCCAACCTCCGGCTGATAAAGGATTTTTGAGAAATCCAAACCCTTAGCCTTCCAGTGTTCCACCGCTTGCTGAGGTTCCAAAACATCAGTGCGGCCAACCATTTCATTCAGCGTGCGGAAGCCCAACTGCGCCATAATTTCCCGGACTTCCTGCGCGATGAAAGTCATAAAGTTTACCGTGTGATCGGGGTCGCCGGTAAAGTTTTTCCGCAGCAGCGGGTCTTGCGTCGCCACGCCCACCGGGCAAGTGTTCAGGTGGCACACGCGCATCATGATGCAGCCCAATGTCACCAGCGGCGCGGTCGCAAAACCGAATTCCTCAGCGCCAAGCAGTGCAGCAATTACTACATCGCGACCGGTTTTCATTTGACCGTCAGTTTCCACGACAATCCGGCTGCGGAGATTGTTGAGAACCAAAGTTTGGTGAGTTTCAGCCAGTCCCAATTCCCAAGGTAATCCCGCGTGTTTGATCGAAGTCTGCGGCGAAGCGCCGGTTCCGCCGTCGTAGCCGGAAATCAACACGACATCGGCGTGGGCTTTTGCAACCCCGGCCGCGATCGTCCCGACTCCAACTTCCGACACGAGTTTGACGCTAATCCGCGCTTCCCGGTTGGAATTTTTCAAGTCGTGAATCAATTCTGCCAAATCTTCGATCGAATAAATGTCGTGGTGAGGAGGAGGTGAAATCAAACCCACACCCGGAGTCGAGTTCCGCACCTTGGCAATCCACGGGTATACTTTTTTACCGGGCAACTGTCCGCCTTCACCGGGTTTCGCGCCTTGCGCCATCTTGATTTGCAGTTCCCGCGCTTGGGAAAGGTACAAGCTGGTAACGCCGAAACGCCCGGAAGCAACTTGTTTGATCGCGCTGTTTTTCGAGTCGCCGCGATCGTTCGTCCAAGTGTAGCGATCGGGATCTTCGCCACCTTCACCGGTGTTCGATTTGCCACCAATGCGGTTCATCGCTACTGCTAGCGATTCGTGGGCTTCTTTGGAAATCGAACCGTAACTCATCGCCCCAGTTTTAAAGCGTTTGAGAATAGATTCGATCGGTTCAACTTCCTCAATCGGTATCGATTCCCGCTGCTTGAATTGCAACAAACCGCGCAAGGTAAAATGCTGCTGGTTTTGTTCGTTTACCAGCCCAGAATACTGTTTGAAAAGCGTATAACTGCCCTCGCGCACCGACTTTTGCAGCGCGTGAATTGTCTGCGGGCTAAACAAATGCGCCTCGCCTTCTTTCCGCCATTGATATTCGCCGCCGACATCGAGAGTATGTCCGCTGGATGGGCGATCGGGGAATGCGTGGGTATGGCGTAAAATTGCTTCTTGGGCGATGACTTCGAGGTCTACGCCTTCAATCCGGGAGGCTGTCCAAGCAAAGTATTTATCGACTACGGATTTGTTTAAGCCGATCGCCTCAAAAATCTGCGCGCCGCGATAACTTTGAATTGTGGAAATCCCAATTTTCGAGGCAACTTTCGTCACACCTTTAGTTGCCGCTTTGACGTAGTTTTTGCAAGCTGTTTTGTACTCGACATTTAGCAGCAATCCTTCGCGGATCGAATCGGCGATCGTCTCAAAGGCCAAATACGGATTAATCGCGCCGCAACCATATCCAATAAGTGTCGCAAAGTGATGCACTTCCCTCGGTTCGCCGGATTCGAGAACGAGTCCCGCCCGCGTGCGCGTACCTTTACGGATCAAGTGGTGGTGCAGGCCCGCAACTGCCAGCAGCGCCGGAATTGGGGCTTGGTCTGGACTGATACCCCGATCGCTCAAAATGAGGATATTCACCCCGGAGGCGATCGCGCTGTCTGCTGCTGCAAAAACCTCTTCTAAGGCTTGTTCAAGACCTTTCACACCGCTTTTGGGGTCAAACAAAATCGGCACGGTGAATGACTTGAAATTGCCCTCATTTACGTGTTGGAGCTTAGCTAATTCTTCATTGCTGAGAATTGGCGTTTTCAGTTCAATCAAATGACAGCTTTCCGGTTCCGGTTTGAGCAAATTGCGTTCAGCGCCGATCGTAGTTTCGGCAGAAGTTACAATTTCTTCGCGGATAGAATCGATCGGCGGATTGGTAACTTGAGCAAACAACTGCTGGAAGTATTCGTAAAGCAGTTTTGGCCGGTTGGAAAGCACCGCCAGCGGCGTATCCGCACCCATCGCGCCGACAGCTTCCACACCATCTTTTGCCATCGGTGCTAACAGCAACCGCAGTTCTTCAAAGGTGTAGCCAAAGGCCATTTGCCGTTGCAATAATGTTTCGGGATGAGATTCTGCTACGGCAGGCGCATCTTTCAGTTTGGCGATTTCGACCATGTGCTTGTCGAGCCACTCGCGGTACGGGTGTTCTGTGGCGATTTTGGTTTTAATTTCCTCGTCAGAGACGATGCGGCCTTCCTCGGTATTTACCAGGAACATCCGCCCTGGTTGCAAGCGACCTTTTGATACAATTCGTTCTGGGGCAATTGGCAAAACTCCCGCTTCCGATGCCATAATTACCAAGTCGTCTTTGGTAACGCAGTAGCGGGAAGGGCGCAAACCGTTGCGATCGAGCACGGCCCCGATCGATGTACCATCGGTAAATGCGATCGAAGCTGGGCCGTCCCAAGGTTCCATCAAGCAAGAATGGTATTCGTAGAAAGCTTTTTTCTCGTCACTCATGGACTCGTGGGCTGTCCAAGGTTCGGGAATCATCATCATTACAGCGTGCGGCAAAGAACGCCCGGCCAAATTCAGCAATTCCAAAGCATTGTCAAAAATCGTCGAGTCGCTGCCTTCGATATTGATTAAATTGGGGATTTTCTTTAAGTCATCGCCGAATAGTTCCGACTCGAACAGCGATTGCCGCGCGTGCATCCAGTTAATGTTGCCACGCATCGTGTTAATTTCGCCGTTGTGGGCGATGTAGCGGTAAGGGTGCGATCGTTCCCAGCTCGGAAAAGTATTCGTGCTGAAGCGCGAGTGAACCAGGGCTAGAGCGCTTTCCATGTCGGGGTCGTGCAGTTCGGGATAGTAATCGCCGACTTGCACCGGCATTAACATACCCTTGTAGACGATCGTCCGGCACGAGAGAGTGGAATTGTACCAGTAGGGGTCTACTTCCGTCCTGCGGATGGCGTTGTGAGCCCGTTTGCGGATGACGTACAGTTTCCGCTCGAAAGCCGCCTCGTCAATACCTGCAGCCCGCCGGAGGAACACTTGCTGCATGAAGGGTTCGCTAGATTTGGCGGTGTCGCCGAGGGACGAGTTATCGGTGGGAACATCGCGCCAGCCCAGCACTTCCTGGCCTTCTTCTGCGGCGATTTCCTCAAAAATCCGTTTGCCGTTTTCGCGTTCAGTTTGATTTGGCGACGAGTAAATCGCGCCAACGCCGTACTCGCCGGCTTCGGGAAGTTCGATGTTTAGGCCCGCCGTTACTTTCTTGAGAAACTTGTGGGGCACCTGCATCAAAATCCCCGCCCCGTCTCCGGTGTTGGGTTCGCAGCCGCACGCGCCCCGGTGGTCGAGGTTCAATAGGATTGTTAGTGCCTGCTCGACGATTTCGTGGGATTTGTTACCCTTGATGTGTACGATGAATCCGACTCCGCAAGCGTCGTGCTCGAACTGCGGATCGTACAGGCCTTGCTTTTGTGGCAGTCCGTTGTTGTTCATTTTGATGTGTCTCTCAAAGTGGTGAAAAGATGTTGATCTAGAGTAGATGGTGGGATGCCGATCGATCTAGTATCATGTATTATATGTGGATCTACTCAATTGGGTAGAGCTACCAAAAGATCCCAGCTTATTCGATCCGAGTAAAAAAATAGTTAAAGCCGATCACTTAACTATGGAACGCGGAGGTTAAAGATTTATGCTTAAAGACTCTTCAATTATATGAATTATTAAACCGCAGAGGCCGCAGAGAGCGCAGAGGAAGAGAAGAGAAGAGAGATGAGTAATTCCGATACCAACTCACATCTTGCACCCTTGTTAATAAGCTTTTCAAGGGCAGGCAAGATGCCCAGCCCACAAAATTTACTATCTGTGGAACAGGCATCTTGCCTGTTCTTGAGAAATGAGTTTATAGCACTGTTAGTGCGACTGTATCCTCAGCGCCTGGGTGACATCCTCCACCAGCATTTTGCCTTCTCATCAGCAATGAGTATTTCTGAAAAATTGCAACAAGTCGATCGACTCAAAGCCTGGTTGGATAGCTTTCGTCCGCTTTCTCCCACTGTGGTTGCAGAATTGAAAAAACTCTACGACGTTCGGTTCACTTATCATTCTAATGCGATCGAGGGAAACACCTTAACGCAACGCGAAACCGAATTAGTCCTCGAAACCGGCATTACTGTCGGTGGCAAAACTTTGCGCGAACACCTAGAAGTCATCGGGCATCGAGATGCGATCGACTATATTGAAATGCTAACGCGATCGGACACCGCGATCGGTGAATGGGAAATTAAACAAATTCACAACTTAATTATAAGGGCGATCCTCTTCGAGGGCTTCGCTAACACCCCGGAGGAAGCTGGACGCTATCGGCAGTTAGATGTCAAAGCCGCCGGTACCGAATACCTCTATCCGCCTCATTATTTGCTTTCGGGTTTGATGCCGGAATTTATCGAATGGCTCAACAGTGATAAAATCAAATCGTTACATCCGTTAGAGTATGCAGCCGAAGCACATCTTCGCTTTGTGTCGATTCATCCATTTCGGGATGGTAACGGACGGACGGGACGGCTATTAATGAATCTCCTGCTGTTGCGGGCTGGATATCCCATTGTCATTATCTCTAACCAGGTGCGTGCTGCCTACATCGATGCGATCGCAGAAGCACAGCAGCAGGGTTCTGGGATTGATCCCCTCCTCGATCTTATTGTAGATGCGGCCCGATACTCGCTGATCGAAACCTTGCAAATCCTAGCAACCGCTAGCGATAGCCAAAGTCAAGGGCTGCCTTTCTATCAAGAGATGCTAGCCGTTTTGCAACAGCAGTCTCAAAAGCTGGATTAGAATTCACCAAAAATCCGCTGCTATCAAAATTATTCATCTCTCTCTTCTCTTTCTCTGCGCCCTCTGCGGCCTCTGCGGTTAAATCATTCCGAAACCACCGTAAATCGTGCAAGATGTCCCATTAAATAAAGAACCAGCCGCCACAGATAAAGATTTGATGTAGATTGGGGCGATCGAACCCATAACAGGTGACAACTACTATGGTGCTTTTGCTATGGTTGTTAAGGCAGGTCGATCGGGCTGAGCACAAATCTTGCAAAACTCTACAGTCGGCTAACCAGTCCCCGCAGGTGGGCTTCGGTTTTAACTATAGATTAGTTAATCTCAAAAAACAACGTCGTTTACCAAAGGATTCAGCAAGCAATCCTCAAGGAGTGAAAATCATGGTTCAGATTCAAGAAATTTCTCAAGTATCTACCCTGCACGCACCTGCAGCACCCAACGGAGTAGCCGCTACAGAATTGCGGCCTTGGGGCTCATTTACGACTCTAGAAGAAGGCCCAGGATATAAAATTAAGCGGATCGAAGTTAAGTCGGGACACCGCCTCAGCCTGCAAATGCACCACCACCGCAGCGAACACTGGATTGTGGTTTCTGGTACTGCAAAAGTTACTTGTGGCGAAACTGAACAAGTTCTGTTTACCAATCAGTCTACCTACGTTCCTCAGTGCACTTCTCACCGCCTGGAAAATCCGGGAGTTATCCCCCTGGTTTTAATTGAGGTGCAGAATGGCGAATATCTCGGAGAAGATGATATTATCCGCTTTCAAGACGATTATGCTCGTAATGAAAAGGCTAAGTAACTCAAGTTGCTAAAGATATAGGGGTAAGGTGCGCTGCGGCGCACCCTACATTCTCCGGGTAAGGTAGAGGGCTAGGCACACTCTACATTTTCAAAACTTAACATTACTTCCCAATAATCAATTACCAATTACCAATTACTCATAATGATTCATCTGAGCAAAACAGCAGCAACAGAAGTAACGCGCCTCAAGTCGAAGCATCCGAACCCCAATGCTTTATTTCGTCTGGGCGTGGAATCGAGCGGCTGCTCCGGTTTGTCTTACACAATGGCATTTGACGATGCGCCAGCCCCACAAGACGCTGTATGCGAGTCGGAGGGAATTGCCGTTGCGATCGACCCCCAGCACTTAAAATATCTCAATGAGCTCACCTTGGATTATTCAGAAGACTTGATGGGCGGAGGTTTCCGATTTCACAATCCCAATGCCGCCCAAAGCTGTAGCTGCGGCAACTCCTTTTCTGCTAAGGAATAACCAACCTGTAGGGTGCGTCAATCGATTTTAGATTTTAGATTTTAGATTTTAGATTGACTTGCGCGAGATAAATGCGGGGGCTTGAGGATTTGCGATTTGCGATTTGGGATTGATTCCACGGATAAATCACGTGGCGGGTACCACCTTTGAAATTCTTGGTCAGTTGCAGAGAATCCTTCAATTCTAAAATCTAAAATAGATTGACGCACCTGACCAAATAAGCAATAACCAATATGATTTAGAGTGCGTCAGTTGCAGATAATTATAAAATCTAAAATCTAAAATCTAAAATCTAAAATCTAAAATCTAAAATCTAAAATCGTATGATGACACTCAAAGACTTAGAAAAAGTCCAAAAAACCTTCAAAGAAGCCGGTCAAGACTACCAAGTTGAACTAGAAAGCGGGAAGATTATCATTGTGGGCCCGTCAGACATTGTATCTAGTGAAATTGGCATTCGCTTGAGTGCCTTTCTCTTCGTTTGGGTGAATCCCCGCCGTTTGGGTCGAGTTTTTGACTCTGCAGGGGGCTTTATTTTACCTGATGCTAACCTCACAGCCCCTGATGTTTCTTTTGTCCGCGCCGCACGTCTCAGGCAAAGTCCCCGTTATTTCGGAGAATTAGTCCCAGACTTGGTAGTAGAAATTAAATCACAGAGCGATCGCATTAAACCGCTAGAAAAAAAGATTCATAATTTACTAGAACTCGGAGCGCAAGTAGGAATTTTGATCGATCCCGATGAAGAAACTGTAACAGTTTATCGTCAGGAAGGTGAACCGATTGTGTTGGGAAATGAAGATATTTTGACTGTCCCCGAACTTTTCCCTGGTTGGGAATTGCCAATTGCTGAACTGTGGCCGCCAATTTTTACTGAAGCAGAAACTCAAACTGAAGCCTAATAAAGTTTATGCAGGTTTTACATAGCCAGAAATGCGAAAGGGAGCATCTCACCTTTGCAGCCCTCCGCTAGAAATTGGAGTTTTGAGGCAGGAGGCAGGAGGCAGGAGGCAGAAGGAAAGAGGAAGAAGGAAAGAGGAAGAAGGAAGGAGCCAGAAGAAGGAAGGAGCCAGAAGAAGTATTTTTACAAATATGAGATGCTCCCAATGCGAAAAGCCTCTCTTCTCTTCCTCTGTGTCCTCTGCGCTCTCTGCGGTTAAATAATTCCTATCCAACCGTAAACGAGATGAGTGCAATGGAAAAGCTTTCAATCAAGCTGTCGTACCGAGAATAGTCCACTGCATTAACTGCTGCCACTCAGGAGATTGAGCTAATAAATCTGCATCGAATTCATTCCCCCCATCCTGCGAAAACTCGGCGAAAGCTTCCGCCCAATTAATTACTGTTTCCACAGGCAAATAAGGCGTATAATTCCAAGAACGCTGCAAAAACTCTACCATCTCAACAGAATGACCGGTGCGGTACAAATACCAAGCAATCCAAACTAAGGTACTGTACTTGATTTGCTTTTCCAACAAACGTATTTTATCCGGCAACTCGGGGCGGGCAAAAAAATTGTCCATCACTGCGGCGAGGGATTTAGCCTGCGGTAAACCTTTGTACATGGCGCTTTGTTCGTGCTGGCGGTAGCAAACAGTTACTTGCTGCAACCACTCTGCTTCGCATCCCATTAAGGCTAAACGCAGCACTAAATCTGTATCTTCCGCTGGGGGAAATCGAGGATCAAATCCGCCGGCGCGCTCTAACCACTGACGGCGAAATACCATCGCGCTAGGTAATACTGGTTTCCACCGCAGCCACATTTCTAAGTCTAATTTAGGGACATTTTGCCAGGGTTTTACATCTTTTAGCGGTTCGCCTATACTATTAACTAGACGCCAGCCGCTGTGAACTATTCCTAGATTTGGTCGCGCTGCAAATACAGCCATTTGTGCTGCTAATTTGTCGGGAAAAAAGTAGTCGTCAGCATCGAGAAAGGCGATAAATTCTCCTCGCGCTAGCTCGATGCCGTGATTTCTGGCAATCGAAACTCCTCGATTTTGTTGGTAAATGTAGCGAATTCGATCGCCATATTTCTCTAAAACTAACTTGGTATCATCTTTGGAACCGTCGTCTACGACAATAATTTCCCAGTTAGCATAGGTTTGGTGCAGAACGCTATCGACGGCTTGGCCGACGTAATCCGCACAGTTGTAAGCTGGAATTACTACGCTCACCTGCGGGGTGCGATCGCTCGTAACATTACTCATAATTAATTATCTTAAATTCGATTGCATCTTTATTTTACAATGAGCGTAGGGTGCGTCAGGAACTGACGCACTCAGCAAGGGGTTGTTGTGTTCATTAATTTGGGTTCAAGAATTTGCCAGGGTAAGTTGTCGTGGATTAAGTATATCTTGGGGGCGAATTGCTGAAGGGTGGCGATCGCCTTTTACCTTCAAATACTTGTCAGCTATTTGCAACACCTGTTCGGGATTGGCTGGCTTGCTCAAAAAATCGGAAGCACCGGTCAATTTCGCCCGCGTGCGGTCAATTATACTGTCTTGACCGGTCAAAAACACGATCGGAGTTTCGCGAAAAGCAGGTGTCTTTCGCAAAAAATTGCACAAAGCAAAGCCGCTTGTCTTCGGCATCACCACGTCCATAAAAATTAAAGCAGGCTTCTGTTTGGAGATGATGCCCACTCCCTGCATCGGGTCTTGAATTTTTAGAACTCGATACCCCGCCGGCAATAAAATTTGCTCTAAAAATTCGCATACTGTCGGACTGTCATCGATACAAGCAATCAAAGGGCGACCCGGCCCTGCGATCGCCGCGGCAAGGCGCCACTGTTCTATAGGCGACGGCAAGTCTGGTACTGTTCGGAAATTTACTAAACCCTGCTTGATGTAATTAACTAAAGCGCGAGTTGCCACTGTCACGCACTGCTTTTTCTTAAATGCAATATCCCAAAGAGTATTCTCGCCGTTGAATACGTTAGCTAATGCGATCAAAGAATTAGAACTAAATCGATTTTCCTGTAAATGGGCCGACGGTTTTAAAAGTGGTGCTTGTTCTGGATCTACCAGCCACAAACCCATTGCTTTCCACTTCTGCCAAATTTCTTCTGTACAGCACAGAATTTTCTCTACTTCTGTTAAAGACAGCAGCAAAGAAGAGGTAATGGTAGAAAAATATTTCTGGGACGGACGCCACTCCCGGCGCAAACCCGATTGACCGATCAGAGCAAATAACACTTCCGAAAGGCTGGTGTGGACGATCGCCCTAGCTTGTTCCAGACTCATTTCGCTGGCTGCTACCCCTCGCTGAAGCAGTTGATATTCCCACAGTTCTCCAGCATCTAGGTCTCTGAGATCGACTTGAAAGTTTCGACAGTGTTGCCCGATCGCCCTATACCAGCGCCTCGCTCTGTGCGCTCCTCCTGTGCCATAAACCAAACTACCCTGAAAAAAGTAAAGTTGCCACTGTTGTTCCCCTTGCTCTAACACCAGTTTCCCCGTTGCTTGTTTCTGGCTGAGTACAGCCAGAGTATGGGACAACATTTTGTATCCGATTGCGGTAGCAGACATATCAACTCGCATCCCCTGTACTCTGTTTGTACCATTATAGAGCTGCTGAGTTTTAAAAGATAACAGTAATATTACTGAATTTGGGTTAAGAAACACCACTAATTGTGCGACTTTAACCCTCGTAGGGAGTGATTCCCCTCGGTAGTTTTAGCCATGAGGATGCAACGCCTATTTGCACTATTAACTAATAAATAAAATACTATTTTTGACTAATAACTAATCGCCCTCGGTCTCTGTGGGAGGTACTGGATCGTAACCCCCTGGATGAAAAGGATGACAGCGCAAAATCCGCTTAACTGCCATTGAGCTGCCGCGGGCGGGCCCAAATCTTTCTATTGCTTCGATCGCGTATTGCGAACAAGTTGGCTGAAATCTACAGGCGTTAGGCAGGTAAGGAGAAATCCCCATTTTGTAGCCTCGGATTAATCCGATCAGCAATATTTTCACAATTTTTACCTCAGCGATTGATTAGATTAATAGGTCAATCTCGTCCCGTACCGCTGTAAGCTAGGTGAATCTAGGGGATTCCCAGCGGTTAGAGTTCCGCCAACTTTTCCTGTACCAATTATACCTTTTTTCATCTTTATTTTAGATACTTAAAGCACAATTTGAGGAGATAATATGGTACTTGTCTCTGAGTTCGCTACTTGACCGATACCTAAAAAATTACCGTCTCCATCGTAAACCTGCAAGGCATAGGGAGGTTGGGGTATTGGGTTGTGCGGGGGATGGTTGCTACTTTCCTCATAGGGCCCGATGATCGGCGTTTCGGGAATCGGGAGGCGCTGTCCTTGAAACCAGCGTTTGGTATATTCAGGGGAAAGGACGATCGCCCCTAAATGTCCCAAAACCGCCGATGGCAAAATCGGGCAGAATTTATTCTCCTGCAATTGCAGTTCCAATTCTTCAAAACTGAGACTTTCCTCGATCGAGAAACCGCTACTTTCGGTGCGAGTCAAACAAGCCAAAGTACCGCCTGTATTCAACACAGCGCCCAAATCCCGCGCGATCGCCCGAATGTAAGTACCCGCCCCGCAGGCGATCGACAAATCCAATTCAGGAAAATCCCCCGGCCGCCAATCCAAGATTTCCAGCCGAAAAACCTCAACATTTCTAGCAGCAACTTCGACAGTTTCGCCTTTTCTAGCTAACTCATAAAGGCGTTTTCCTCCCACCTGAACCGCACTAAAACTCGGCGGAAATTGCTCGATTTGTCCTAGGAATTTTGGGAGTGCAGCTTGCACTTGTTCCAAACTCAACTCCGGCACCGGTCGAGAATGGATAATTTCTCCTTCTAAATCGTCAGTAGCAGTAGTTAAGCCAAAGCGAATTGTGCCTCGGTAAGCTTTATTGTGTTGGAGAAATTGCAGCAGTCTGGTTGCTTTGCCCAGGGCGATCGGCAAAACGCCAGTCACAGCAGGATCTAGGGTTCCTCCGTGTCCGACTCGCTTGAGTTTCAATAGCCGGCGCACTCGCCCCACGCAGTCGTGAGATGTCATGCCCGCAGGTTTGTTGAGATTGAGAAAACCGTCAGTAGTCATTAGTCAGTAGTCAGTAGTCAGTAGTCAGTAGTCAGTTGTTATTTGTTATTTGTTATTTATTATTGGTTATTTGTCATACCCAATCCTGCTTAAATAACTTTCTCTATCTTAGTTTGCGGAGGCAGACTTCGTTTGTCTAGTTTTAGGTCAAAAGCGGTTTCAAGCACCGAGTCTCATAAAATGGTTAGCAAACCCGGATTTTGTATCAGTCAACAGTCAACCGTCAACCGTCAACAGTCAACCGTCAACCGTCAACAGTCAACAGTCAACCGTCAACCGTCAACAATTCCCAATTAAAGAATAAAGTCTGCCTGAGTGATTGAAGTGCGGGTAACTCCGAATAAAGTAGCCAGAGTTTCCTTGGTGCTTGTAAGCTGAATAATTGTACTGGGCGAAGTTCCGGTTCCAGCGGAAATGGTGAGTTCGCCAAAAGTAAGACCGGCAGCCAAGCGAATCCGATCGGTACCATCAGTAAAATCTGTAATCACGTCCCCGTCTGCCAATCGCCCGATCGCAAAAGTATCGTTTCCGGCGCCGCCAGTTAAAGTATCTCTGCCGCGATCGCCCGATAAACAGTCATCGCCGATGCCACCAAACAGCGAGTCATCGCCGGCACCCCCAAAAAACGTGTCATTACCCGCGCCGCCCAACAAAGTATCGGTGTCTTGGTTGCCAAACAGCAAATCATTACCCTCGTCGCCCAGCATTGAGTCAGTACCTTTGCCGCCGTAGAAAGTATCGTCGCCGGCGCCGCCCAAAACGCTGTCACGCCCTGCACCGCCGAACAGCAAATCATTGCCAACGTCGCCCAGCAGTGAGTCATCGCCGTCGCCGCCGTAGAGGGAATCGTCTCCGCCTAAGCCAAAAATGCTGTCAGGGCCACCCAAACCAAATATCAAGTTAGCGCCCGCAGTACCTCTGAGGGAGTCGGGGCCGCTGGTGCCGCGAGTGCCACCAGGTGCCCCTCCGGGACTGGTACCGCCAGGTGCCCCTCCGGGACTGGTACCGCCGCTGGGGGTTGGGGTTGTGACGGGAATTGGTCGAATTGGCACTGCTGGTGGCATGATTCTGAAGATGGGTAGAAATTTGCAATTCTAACTTAGCCTAAAACCGGAAGTTATAAGCTCGCCAACCGCCGAGATGAGAAATATCGATCGCATCCGCCACAGCATAAGGTTCGCACAAAAAGCCCTGCACCGTCGAGCCGTCCTCCAAGACCAGCGTACCAATTCCCAAGGGCGGGGGAATTTTAGCGACAAATCCGCCGAAAGCCGCGATCGACAACTCCCAAACTTCCACCTCGATCGCGCTACCGCCCTCTATCTGACGCACCAATCCCGGCTTGCCCAGAGCAGTACCCGTCAAAGCGTACAGCTTGTAAATCGGGCTGGTACGGCAGGCGCGAACCAAAATTCCTCCGAGTTCGATTAGTTGATAATTCAGCGGTTCACCGCTCAAATGAGCGCCAACCACGGCTATTTTGACTCGTTCTTCTGAGGAATATTTGGCTGCGGTGGCTGGTTCCGGGAGGGTTGGCAGCGGCAGACCGATTGCGCCCAAAGTTCCCCCCAAGCTAGCGTGGAAAGCAGAGCCCAGGCGGCAGAGCGATAAATCGTGCCACGCAGGAGCCATCAGTGTCAATCCTGCGGGCAATCCGCTGCTTTGAAACCCGCTGGGAACTGCGATCGCGCACAAATCGAGCAAATTCGCAAAGTTCGTGTAGCGCCCCAGATTGGTGTTGAGCGCGATCGGCTCGGCTGCAACTTCTGCGACAGTATAAATCGTACCTGTCGTCGGCACCGCCAACACATCCATTGACTGCCACTGAATTTCTGCCTTCTGGCGGAGTTCGGCCAACCGATACGACGCGCGGTAGGCAGAGACAGCATCGTAGCGTTTGCCGCCGCTGATAATTTCGTAGACGATCGGATCGATATCCTCTGGGTGCGCGTCCAGGAAATCGCCGATCGCGGCCAACCTTTCTGCTACCCAAGGCCCGCCGTAGAGCTGTTCGGCAGCATCCGCAAAGGGTTTGAAGTCAATAGGTGCGATCGTGCAGCCCAATGATTGCAAGCGCGCGATCGACTCCCGGTAGCGCTGTTCGGCTTCTGCATTCCCGAAAAATTCGAGTTCGCTGTCTGCGGGAACTCCCACCCGCAAGCGGGATAAATCCGGCAAAACTTTCGTTTCAGGGTGGCGAGAAAACGCATCCTCAGCGTCAAAACCGCTGGCTACTTGCAGCACGGAGGCAGCATCCGCACAGGTGAGAGCGAACACAGACACGCAATCGAGCGATCGCACTGCTGGCAGTAAGCCGCTAGTGCTGATTGATCCGCAACTGGGCTTCAGCCCGACAATGTTGGTAAAAGCAGCGGGAACCCGCCCCGATCCTGCGGTATCGGTACCCAGAGCAAAACTCACCAATCCGGCGGAGACTGCTGCTGCGGAACCGGAACTCGATCCGCCAGGGATGTAGCGCCGATCGAAGGGATTGCGACAAACTCCATAGGGCGTGCGGGTTCCCACTAATCCTGTGGCAAATTGATCCATGTTTGTTTTGCCGATCGCGATCGCACCTGCCGCGCACAAACGCTCTACGACTGCGGACGATCGCGCTGGAGTGCGAGCAAACGCAGGACATCCCGCCGTAGTCGGAACGCCCGCCCAATCGAGATTATCTTTGATCGCAAAAGGTATTCCGTAGAGCGGCAATTGTTGCGGGTCTAGGTTTTCCAAGGCTTTGGCCCGTTCGAGGGTTTCCGCCTGCGGTGCTAAATAAATCCATACTGCCGGATCTGCATAGCGTTCGATCTGATCGTACACGCTGGCGATCGTATCTGCAGGCGCGATCGAGCCTGTGCGGTAGCGATCGAGCAGTGAATGAATGTCGAGACTGTTGCTGTAGTTAACTTTTTCCATAATGCACTATCAATTTCATCTAATATCAATTCCGGTTAGATCGGAATGATTAAACCACAGAGGGCACAGAGGACACAGAGAAAGAGAAGAGAGAGATTCATAATTCCGATGTCAACGGATTTGATATAACTCGATTTTCGATTTTCGATTTTCGATTGAATAGTTGACTTCACAGGCTGCGTTTGGCGAGCTTTCGATTTTCGATTGAATAGTGAACAAATGACTCCAAAGGCTGCGTTTGGCGAGCGTTATTACAAATACAAGGTTAGTTTACCGCATTGTCGATCGTACTCGCATCCAGTTAGCGGGCAATCGAAGTATTTCTCAATAAATCTTCAACCCTGGCCTTGCGGGTTTCGTCTTTTTGTGCACGGAAACTTCGCGATTTCCAAGCGCCCGGTTTAATCTTCCCAAAACTTTAATTTGACAAATCCGAGAAAAACCGTTTTTTGTAACCATTTACACATTTTATCATCAAGTTTGCTGTTACGGTTTGAAACAGAGCAATCTAGTAGGATTGCACGCTACAGTATGCTTACCTTTAAAAAAGCTAAGTGCATTGCTGTTACCAACAGTCTCGAATAACTCCTTGGGTTGCAAACAGGACTTATACAGACAAAAAACGAAAAATTTAACCGCTTCTAGGGTTCCGATTTGAATCAGTTTCTAAGTCAGCTTAGAAATTTCAAGTGCTGGTCCGAGAGAAGCAGACTGGTTCTCCCAATATTTTAATGTTAGGGAAACACTAGCCAGTTACACGGCGGGATAAAAGCCCGGGAGAAACGCGATCGGTCATCAAGACTCGGTTCGTTAGCTCTCGGGCTTTATCCTTGTATATCAGGGGGGTTTGCAGAAGCTAAGGAAGCCAAAGAAGGTGCAAAAGCTCGATCGACATATTCACCTCTAACCAGCAACCAGAATATGCTATGAATATCCGATATTGCTCCACAAAAAGAATGCGCTCGCCCTTATCCTACTGCGCCATATTTTTTATCACTTTGTTTTTCGCTGTCGGCTGCGTCAACCCGGCAATTTATATCAAAACCACGACAGAAAGCGAAGCAGCTTCTTCAGTAAGTGCTAACGCAGTTCGCCTCGGATTCAGCGCGTGGCCCGGCTGGTTTCCGTGGCAAATTGCCAAAGAGCAAAAGATATTTGAAGCTAACAATGTTGCTGTAGACTTAAAATGGTTTGACGGCTACTTAGAATCGATCAGCACCCTCACAGCAGGACAGATAGATGCTAACAGCCAAACCCTCGGCGATACAGTAAACTCTATATCGGGCGGTGCTGACCAAGTAATTGTTTTAGTCAACGACAACTCGACTGGAAATGACAAAGTGATTGTCGCAGAAGGCATCAATTCCGTTGCCGATTTAAAAGGGAAAAAAGTTGCAGCAGAGGAAGGTACAGTCGATCACTTTTTATTGCTGTTAGGGCTGAGAAGAGCAGGTTTATCAGTGGGGGATATTCAATTTGTACCGCTGGAAACCGGCAAAGCTGCGGCGGCTTTCGTCGGAGGACAAGTCGATGCGGTGGCAGTATTTGCGCCGTTTACCACGCAGGCATTAAAGCGAAAAAACAGCAAGGAACTGTTTAGTTCCAAAGATTTTCCGGGGGCGATTTCCGACCATTTGGTATTCACCCGAAAGTTGATCAGCGAACACCCCGATCGAGTGCAAGCCCTGGTCAATTCATGGTTTGCAACATTGGAATACATGAAATCAAATAAAGAGAAATCTTACGAGATTCTCGCCAACCGCGCCGGAGTCAGCGTTGAGGAATACAAAGAATATGAAAACGGCACTAAGATATTTACGATCGAGGAAAACTTGAAAGCGTTTCAACCGGGAAATGACATGACATCATTGCAGTTTGCGGCGGCCGAAATGACTAAATTTCTCGTCGATGTAAATTTAGCCAAAACCCAACCCGATATCAGCCGATTATTTGACGATCGCTTTATAAAAGCTTATGCCGAAGGTAAAAGCTAAAAGGCATAATTTACGATTGTGCAGACACAAGAAAATTTCACAAATATTCCTTTTAAAAATCCCCAAAACCTACTCAAATTACTCGCTAAACCGTTCTGCAATTAAATCATGCCACCAAATCCCGATCCCCGATCCATTCAATCCCACCTCAAGCAAAAAAACCTAAATCCCACCGTTTTCTGGCGGATTGCGGAAGAGATACCACAACCCCTCAATATTGGGTTAACGGTGACATCGATCGCACTGCCGCTGCTGCTGTGGTGGCTAGTAACAACCTTCGCCAACGTAGACCCCAAATTTTTGCCTTCCCCCGGCAAAGTTTTAGAGGCATTTGGCCGGCTGTGGAACACTCGCGAACTTTTGAAAGACACAGTAGCGAGTTTGTGGCGGGTGGGAGTTGGCTTTCTGTTCGCCTTGGTTTTTTCCATACCAATTGGCGTGCTGATGGGCAGTTTTCCCAGTATTCGCGCCTTGCTGGAACCCATGTTCGGCTTGATGCGATATATGCCCGCACCAGCATTCATTCCCCTATTAATTCTCTATTTGGGAATCGGCGAAGAACCCAAAATAACGCTGATATTTATCGGTGTCTTTTTCTTCAATTCCCTGATGGTGATGGATACAGTCAAGTTTGTTCCAAAAGACTTGATCGAATCTACTTATATGTTGGGCGGGAATCGCTGGGAAATCCTCACTCAAGTTATTTTTCCCCACGTTTTGCCGGGAATTCTTGATGCTAGCCGCATCAACCTAGCTGCGGCTTGGCAATTGGTAATCGTGTCGGAATTGATTGCGGCAACCGAAGGCTTAGGCCGCCGGATCAGCGTCGCAGGTCGATTTCTCCGAACGGATGAAATTTTTGTGGGGCTGATTGTCATTGGGGCGATCGGACTGACTTTTGACTTGCTTTTTCAATATCTGCTGCGGGTTTATTGTAAATGGTCAAGTCAGAAACAGTAAGCAGATGTTATACAAATCCTTGTTAAAAACTCTCGATCGTAATCGGCGGTTGAAACCGCTTCTAAACAAACGAAGTCCGCCTTCGCGGACTAAAGAGTTACTAACGAGTATTTGGTGTTATAAAGCAGACTGGTGTCATTTTTTTACTTACAATACAGAGGATAAACTCATGTTTCTGCAAATCAACAATCTGCACAAAAACTTTGAAACGAAAAAGGGTAAATTAGTTGTCCTCAAGGACATCAATATGAGCATCAAGCAAGGCGAATTTATCTGCGCGGTAGGGGCATCCGGTTCGGGCAAATCTACTCTGTTGAGGCAGATTGCGGGATTGGACAAGCCGACAACAGGGGAAGTAAAAATTGATGGCAAGGAAGTTGTTTCGCCTGGGCCGGATCGAGGTATGGTATTTCAGCATTACACTCTTTATCCTTGGATGAACGTGCAGGAAAATGCAGAGTTTGGCCTCAAACTTCAAGGCGTTTCCAAGAAAAAGCGGCGCGAACAAGCGAGCTATTATTTGAATGTGGTAGGATTGACGCAGTTTGCTTCGTCGCTGCCGAAGGAATTGTCGGGCGGGATGAAACAGCGGGTGGCGATCGCCCGCGCCCTCGCTTCTGAACCTAAAGTGTTATTAATGGATGAACCTTTCGGCGCCTTGGATATCCACACTAAAGAATCGATGCACGAATTTATGCTGGATTTGTGGCGCCGCACTCAGATTACAATCTTTATGATTACCCATGATGTCGAAGAAGCGGTGTTTCTTTCCAATCGAATTTATGCTTTGGGCGCTCGTCCAGGTACAGTGAGAAAGGAAATGTCGATTAATTTGCCCGATCGCACTCCCAGCGTTAAACGCCACGCCAAATTCCACGATTACCGCGACGAACTCATGGATTTGATGCGGAAACACGGACAGGAAGCAGTTGCAATGGCTGCTTAAATAAAAATAGGTTTGTATTTGCACTTTTTGGGCGGGCAGGATGCCCAACCCCTACTCCCCACAAGAAAACTCACTTTTTGTGGAACGGGCATCTTGCCCGTTCTTGAGAATGGTGCAAGATGTCAACGGACAGGAAGCAGTTGCAATGGCTGCTTAAATAGAAATAGGTTAATAGTTGCACTTTTTGCGCGGGCGCCAAGAGTTTAACTGCAAACCTAAGTAAGTGGAAACTTAACATCTTGCACCCTTGTCAATTACCTATTTAGGAACGGGCAAGATGCCCGTTCCACAAAACTCAATTTTATTGTGGAACGGGCATCTTGCCCGTTCTTAAGAATGGTGCAAGATATCAGTGTAAATAAATATTACTTTGGGAGAGGGTGATTTTTGCCACTACAAAATACTATTGTTTTATTTCGCTGACCTACCCAAATACATCAAGAGGAACTTATGGTGCAACTATCATCGATCGACCCAAACTCACAAATTGATTCAAGCCTCGTATTAATCGAAGAAACCGTACCGGGCGGCGCGTACTGGTCGGGAGTCATCAAGCGGGGAAACACCCTGCGAATCACCGATTTAGAAGGCTCTCGCGGCGTTTCCATGCTGTGCTACAACGCCGACAATGCGATCGAACGTTTCAACGCAGCAGACACCGCCAAAATTCAATTCAACGCCTTTCTCAAACAAGGCATGGTGATCTACACAGACATGGGACGCATCCTATTTTCCATCACCCAAGACACCTCCGGCTGTCACGATTTGTTAGGAGGATGCAGCAACGCCATTAGCAATGCCAAAAAATACGGCGAAGGAGACTGGAAAAACTCCCGCGACAACTTCCTCAAAGCCCTAACTCGGTGGGGATTGGGCAAAAAAGATATCATGCCCAACCTCAACTTATTTACTCGCATTGCCGTCAAACCAGACGGCACGATGGAGTTTCGCGAAGGCTGCGAAAAACCGGGTAGTTTTATCGATTTGCGAGCCGAAATGAACGTATTGACCATTATCTCTAACTGCCCCCACATCCTGCATCCGGGTTTAATTTACGATCCAAAACCCATCCAAATTCAGATTGTGAAAACCCCCGCACCCGCACCAGACGACTTGTGCCGCACCGCCAACCCGGAAGCCGTGCGCGGCTTCATCAACACTGATGCTTTGTTCGTGCAATAAACCCCCGATTACACAACTCAAAATTGTCCGCATCAATCTGCGGTGAAAACTTCTGTACTTCCATCACAAAAAGTGAACCATGACTGCAACTACCCAACAACTTCTCGATCCAAAAACTGCCATTTATAACGAAGTCTTACCCGCCAGATATCCCTGGTCTCGTGTCATCAAAAAAGGACAGATTCTTCGTATTGTAGATTTAGGCGGAAATCAAGCAGTAGATTTTTTAGTTTACAATGCCGATGACCCTTCCGAACGCTACAGCGCCCCCGATACGATCGTCAATCAAGGCAACATCTTTGTCACTACAAACAGCCAACTCCTTTCCAACGAAGGGCGAGCCATGATGACCATAATTGCTGACTCCTGCGGGCGCCACGATACCTCCGGCGGCGCCTGTAGCTGCGAGAGCAATTCGGTGCGGTTTGGACTAGATAAAAAATACCAGCACGCCTGTGTTGAAAATTTCCTCGCCGCAATTCTTCCCTACGGTTTGGGTAAGCGAGATTTAGTCAGCAATATCAACTTCTTTATGAATGTTCCGGTTAGCGAAGATGGCACGCTTGAAATTGTTGACGGCATCTCCGATCCGGGAAGCACAGTTGATTTGCGAGCCGAAATGAACGCGCTAGTTGCTATTTCTAACTGCCCGCAAATGAACAATCCTTGCAATGCTTACAATCCTACGCCGATTCAGTTGATTGTTTGGGATTCCGTGTAATCTGAAAATATCTAATTATTAGGACTTACGCACTCCGAACCAATAAACCGGGCTTTTTAACCGAGATTGAAGGTTTTAAGCAATTATTTTGGTGGACAAACTCGGTTTCTGACCCCCCTGAATAATCGATTGCCAATTAGCAATTACAGGACTTACGCACGGGGACTAAAGAAACCGGGTTTTTTAACCGAGATTAAGGGTTTAAACTAAATATAATGGTTAAAAAACCCGGTTTCATAATACTCGTGCGTAAGTCCAAAATTACCAATGCCCAATGCCCAATGCCCAATGCCCAATTCCCAATTCCCAATTCCCTAAATGTTTAACAAAGTTTTGATTGCAAATCGCGGTGAAATTGCCTGCCGAATTATCCGCACCCTCGATCGCCTCGGAATTGCTTCAGTAGCAGTATATTCTGAAGCCGACGCCCGCGCCTCGCACGTTTTTGCCGCCAGCGAAGCCGTTTGTATCGGTGCAGCCGCCGCAGCCGAGAGTTATTTGCGGTTCGATCGCATTCTCGAAGTTGCGCGCCAAACAAAAGCTGAAGCTATCCATCCGGGTTACGGCTTTTTGAGCGAAAATGCTGAATTTGCCGAAGCTTGTGCAAGCGAAAATATTGCATTTATCGGCCCGACTCCGAGTCAGTTGCGCTGCTTTGGATTGAAGCACACCGCGCGGGAAATAGCCGCTGCAAATCAAGTGCCGCTAACTCCCGGAAGCGAACTTTTAGCAAGTTTGGAGGATGCCCAAAAAGCGGCTGGGGCGATCGGCTATCCGGTGATGCTCAAAAGTACCGCCGGCGGCGGCGGCATCGGTTTGCAGGCTTGTTTTGGCGATCAAGATTTGGCAGAAGCATTTGAAAAAGTACAGCGTTTGAGTCAAAGCAATTTTAAACAAAGCGGCGTTTTTTTAGAGAAATACATTCAAACAGCCAGACACATTGAAGTCCAAATCTTTGGAGATGGCAAAGGAAACGTCATAGCCTTGGGCGAGCGAGATTGTTCGGTGCAGCGGCGCAATCAAAAAGTAATTGAAGAAACCCCCGCCCCTGCTATTAGCGACGAACAGCGAAATCAGTTGTACGGTGCAGCCGTGCGGTTGGGAAAAGCCGTAAATTACCAGTCAGCCGGTACAGTTGAATTTGTCTTTGATGTCGATGCGAAACAGTTTTATTTTTTAGAAGTCAACACGCGCTTGCAAGTCGAACACGGCGTTACTGAAGCTGTCAACAACATCGACCTCGTTGAGTGGATGGTAAAACAGGCTTCGGGAGATTTGTTTCCCCTGGAAGAGTACCGCTATCGGCCGCAGGGACACTCAATTGAGGTGCGAATTTATGCCGAAGATGCCGGCAAGAATTTTCAGCCGAGTTCCGGGTTGCTGAATCAAGTTGCGTTTCCCGAAAACGTCCGCTGCGATAGTTGGATAGAAACCGGCACTGAGGTAACTCCTTTTTACGATCCGCTGCTAGCCAAAGTAATCGTTTGCGGGGATAATCGAACCCAGGCGATCGCTAAACTAAAAGCTGCTTTAGATGCCAGTGAAATAGCGGGAATTGAAACTAATTTAGATTACCTCCGCCAGATTTTGGACGATTCCCGATTCAGCCGGGGCGAACTGAGCACGCGCTTTTTAAACTCTTTTGAATACGCACCTTTAACGATCGATGTATTGGATGGGGGAACCTACAGCAGCATTCAAGATTATCCGGGGCGAATTGGCTATTGGGATGTGGGCGTGCCGCCTTCTGGGCCGATGGATCATCTGGCATTTCGATCGGCAAATCGTTTAGTAGGAAATCCCGAATCGACAGCAGGATTGGAATTCACAGCGACAGGCCCAACTCTGCGCTTTAATGCCGATACAGTTATTAGTTTGACTGGTGCAATTATGAAGGGAACGCTAAACGGCGAATCGGTGCCGTTTTGGACGGCAATTCCCGTAAAAGCTGGCAGCATTCTCAAGTTAAAAGCCATTCAAGGCGGCGGCTACCGCACTTATTTAGCAGTCAAACACGGCTTTAATGTCCCCGATTATTTGGGCAGCAAATCAACTTTTGTACTGGGCAAATTTGGCGGACACGCGGGCCGCACGCTGCGTCCGGGAGATGTGTTAAAACTCAATCAAACGGCAACTCTGGAAGCGGAATTATCTTTACCTCCAGAACTAATTCCCACCTACAGCAATAATTGGGAAATTGGTGTTTTGTACGGGCCTCACGGCGCGCCGGATTTCTTTACTGAGTCAGACATCGAAATGTTTTTCTCCACAGAATGGCAGGTGCATTACAACTCGACGCGGACGGGCATTCGGCTGATCGGCCCGAAGCCCACTTGGGCGCGTCAAGACGGCGGAGAAGCGGGTTTGCACCCGTCTAACATTCACGATAATGCTTATGCGATCGGCACGATCGATTTTACGGGCGATATGCCTGTAATTCTCGGTCTTGACGGCCCGAGTTTGGGAGGTTTTGTGTGTCCTGCTACTATTGTGCAGTCGGAATTGTGGAAAATCGGGCAACTGAAACCGGGGGACAGCATTCGCTTTCACTGTTTGAGTTTTGCTGAAGCTTTGCAGCGGGAATTAGCACAAAATAGGCAAATTGCTACTTTTTGCTTGCCTGTTTTTGGTGAAAATTCGGAGGAATTGCCCGCCGTTCTCACCTCTCCAATTTTGCACGAAATTCCCGAATCTCCGGGACAGGTTGCTGTTAATTACCGTCAAGCTGGGGATAAATATATTCTAGTTGAATACGGCCCGTTGGTGCTGGATTTAAATTTGCGTTTTCGGGCGCACGCATTGATGGAACAGTTGAAAGCAAATCCGTTGCCTGGTGTTATCGAATTAGTGCCGGGAATGCGATCGCTCCAAATTCACTTTGAGGGCCGCCAGATTTCGCAACAGCAGCTAATGCAGGCGCTGATTGCGGCGGAAGCGGAACTTCTGGCGATCGAGGATTTGGAAGTGCCGGCGCGAATTGTGCACTTGCCTTTATCTTGGGAAGATGAATCGACGCTGTTGGCAATTGAAAAATATATGCAGTCTGTGCGATCGGATGCACCTTGGTGTCCCAGCAATATTGAGTTTATTCGGCGCATAAACGGGCTTGACAGCATCGAACAAGTCAGAGAAATTGTATTTAATGCTAGCTATTTAGTGATGGGTTTGGGAGACGTTTATTTAGGCGCGCCCGTCGCAACTCCCCTCGATCCGCGCCACCGTTTGGTTACTACTAAATACAATCCCGCCCGCACTTGGACTCCTGAAAATGCAGTTGGCATTGGCGGCGCGTATTTGTGCGTTTACGGGATGGAAGGGCCGGGAGGTTATCAATTTGTCGGCCGCACGGTGCAAATGTGGAATCGGTTCAAACAAACGGCGGATTTCCAGTCTGGTAAACCTTGGCTTTTACGCTTTTTTGACCAAATCCGATTTTATCCGGTTTCTCATGAGGAATTGCACCGCTGTCGGGAAGAATTTATTGAAGGGAAGTTTAAATTAAAGGTTGAGGAAATCACTTTTAATTTGAGAGAATACAATGAGTTTTTGCATTCTATTGCTAACAGTGCGGCTGAGTTTAAAGCGCAGCAGCAGGCCGCATTTAATGCAGAGCGCGATCGCTGGGCCGCATCCGGGGAATTTGAAGCTGAATCTGCCGCAGAATCCTCGGCGGATGTGGCTTCTGAAACAGCGGCGGAGGTTGTTTTGCCGATCGGCTGTGAGGCTGTTGTCGCTCACGTTTCGGCCAATGTTTGGCAGGTGCTGGTTAATGTTGGAGATGCGGTTGCTGAGGGCGATCGGCTATTAATTTTGGAAGCGATGAAAATGGAAATTGCTATTACTGCTGATGTTGCCGGCACTGTGGCCGAGTTGTTTTGTGAAAAGGGACAAACGGTGACAGCAGGGCAAATTCTAGCGGCTGTTCAACCGAATTAATCCCTTTGTTGTCAGTTCGGGGACAGTGGGAAGCCGTTGCATAATTGGGGGATGATTTTGATTGTTTTGTGGGATGGGATATCGTAGCCAGTCAGGTGTATTTTCA
>NZ_JAUBPT010000104.1:0-27938 GCF_036700905.1 Microcoleus sp. S13_C3
CTGACTACTGACTACTGACTACTGACTACTGACTACTGACTACTGACTACTGACTACTGACTACTGACTACTGACTATTTTTAGAATATCCTGCTGGACTTGTTGTGGGGATCGATCGCCATCAATAGTTAACAGTTTGTTGCGGTATTCGTAATACTCTAAAAGAGGAATAGTGCGTTCGTGGAACAAATCGAGCCGACGCTGTAAAATTTCAGGGTGGTCATCCGATCGATCGCGCTCGATCGACCTACTCAGCAAAACCTCGATCGGCACTTGCAACAAAATCGCCCAATCTAGCTGCTGAGCCAAATCCTCTAATAAAAAATCCAACTCCTCAGCTTGAAAAGCCGTTCGCGGATAGCCCTCCAACACCCAGCCATTAAAGACATCCCACAGCAGCAGTCGGCGGCGAAAGAATTCAATCATAGTTGCGTCGGGAACTAATTCCCCTCTCTCGACATAAGACACCGCCAGCTTGCCTAAATCTGTGTCTTCTGCGATCGCCTCCCGTAGAATGTCCCCCACAGCCAGCAAAGGAAGGCTCAAATTGCTGCACAGTAGTTCAGCCTGAGTTCCCTTTCCCGCTCCTGGCCCTCCCAGAATCACCACTCTCAAAGTCCCTGCTCCTAGTGCCGCGACATTCAAATTTTACGCGATGTCTGTACCTTTTCTTAAAAGCCCTGGACGTCGCCAGACTCTCATCACCTTGGTTTTTCACCCTATAACTGTATAAATGTCAAGCTCCACGCCGTATTTTAGTAAAAAATCCCGTTTCTGCCTAAGTGCTAATTGAGTTCAAAAATCGAACAAACGACTGCGAATGCCACTGCCGCGAGCTTTTGACAACTTGTATATCTAGCGTTCGATCCGATGTGCACTCGGCCCCGTACACTATATATTGTCAAGCAGGCTTCAGCCGCGTTAAGGTCGGAGCTGCACTCAAGACTTAGTTGCTGATTAAATATTGCCCTATGGTTGCTCAGTTACAAACCCCTAAACTCAATTTAACCCACAGCTTGCCCTACACAGTTCAAGGGCTGGTGCAAGTTTTTACAGGCCCGCACCGCTGCTTTTTTACCAGTGTCATGGCTCAGGCCCTCAGAATTGCAGGACAGGGAGCTCCGGTGCTGGCGGTGCAGTTCCTCAAAGGGGGAATTAATCAAGGGCACCAGCATCCGGTGCGGCTGGGGCAAAATTTAGATTGGGTGCGCTGCGATTTGTCACGCAGCATTGAGAATGCCGATTTAGATGAGCTGGAGACGCGATCGATCGAACAATTGTGGCAGTATGTTCAAAATGCGGTGCGCGAAGGTCGTTATGCCTTAGTTATTCTCGATGAATTGAGTTTAGCGGTTAATTTGGGCTTGATTCCCGAAGTCGAAGTGGTGGCATTGATTGACAACAAGCCGCATCATTTGGATATGATTTTTACCGGGCCATCCATGCCCCAAAGAATTTTGGATGTTGCCGACCAAATTACTGAAATTCGCCGCAGTTAAGGACAATCATTCTATTTGCGATCGCCTGTTTAGCGATCGCATTTTTTATGTAAAAAAACAGTATCTAAAAAAAGAGGCGATCGCTTAGCTCAAAGAGCGATCGCACGCCGATCAATTTACCAGCGACGTTACGATTGAACTACCGGATCGAAAACAACACTCAATCGATCCGTCGGCACCATCCGCTTGAGAATTTTCAAGTGACCGTCAGCATCAGACCAACTGCGAAACTCACCCACAACCACCTTTTCCACATTTGGAAGCGAGCGAACTATAGTCCACGGCTTGAGACGTTTTTCTTGCAACATACTAGATAAATCTCCTTGGTAAATTGGAGCCAACGCCAGTCCCCCTCGTTGGCCACCGCCGAGGACTGGCTTTTGACTTTGCAAACTTGCCCTTCTCTAAGAACATAGCACAAAAAAAAGGGTTTGGGATTATATCTTATTTTTCGCTTTTTTTAGAGATATTTTCTACATAACAGATGATTAAACTCAAAATTTATTAACTATTTAATTCTCAACTCAAAATGGAAGCATCTCATATTTGTAAAAACACTTCTTCTGGCTCCTGACTTCTTCCTTCTGACTCTTTTCTCCTGGCTCCTGACTCCTGACTCCTAACTCCAATTTCTAGCTTGGCTGCTTTCATTGAGATCCTCCCCTCAAAACTCTTTCATGACTAACACTTGGACTTCGCTTGGGGTGCAGCCTAACTAATAAATTCTGCCTTCTACCTTCTACCTTCCTTTTACTGAGATATTGCAGCATTCTCAATAAGTTTTTTATGAACAGGCTTTCCGGCCTGTTCCACAAAGAGTGAATTTTCTTGTGGAACAGGCCGGAAAGCCTGTTAAGCGAGAATAGGGCAAGATGTGAGTTTTACAAATCCCGCCGCGACAGCAGAAACCAGATCCCACCCAAACCCAAAACACCGCACAAAACCCCGCCTTCCCACCCAAAAACAGTCCCCCCCGGCAAATGTCCAGGCTTTGCCTTAGAAGTAAAATTCAGCTCAGAATAGTATACCCACTGGCTGTTAACCCGCCAGCCCACTCGATCGCCAAATTTCTCCCAAACTGTAGCATCATAAACACCAGGCTTTCCCCCCAACTTGAGCCACAAACCCTTTTGCACAGAAAAACCGAATCTGCGGTGACTGTGCCGCACCCAAAGTTGATCGATAGTCTGCAAATCCTTAGCTGGAAACTTCCTAATATCTTCCTCGCTCAAATAACCCCGTGAATTTTGCTGCATCACCTCCAGCATTTTCACAGAAGTTTCCTCATCAGCACCACGCCAATTTTTAGCAGCCAGCAGCCTTGCCAAGTGAGAATAATCAATACCTTTTTCGGACTCTAAATTCACAGAAATTAGCGGAGAATCAGTCACAGGTTGAGTCGGAACCGAAGGACTAACAACAGTTGGCTGCTGCGACTTTTCCAGCACGGGGACAACAACAACAGGAGGTTTTAAAGCATCCAAAACTTCCACAGCCGATTTGTAGCGATCTTTAACATATTCCTGAATCAACTTATCCAAAACCTGACCTAAATCGTCGCTAATTTGTGTTCCTTTTGGCAAAGCCTCCCTCCAAAGCCATCGGCCTTCAAGCGGATCGTAAAGGTCATCGTGAATGTCCCCGTAGATATCCAGATAAGGCATAACAGAAGTCAGCAAGCGAATGCAAGTCACACCTAAACTGTAAAGGTCGCTAGCAGGAACAGCCCTACCGTGACGCTGTTCTAGAGCCGCGTAGCCAGGAGTTCCCAACTTCGTTCCAGTTTTGGTGGGAGCAGCAGCTACTACCTGTTTAGAAACCCCAAAATCTATCAGCACTAACTTACGATCGCGAGATCGGCGGATCACATTCTCAGGCTTAATATCGCGATGAATTACATTTCTGTCGTGAACAAACTTCAATAAAGGCAACAAATCTAACAGCAGTTCGCAAGTTTTAATTTCGCTATAAGCACCGTACTTATCTAACTCATCCTTTAAATTATTGCCATCAATAAACTCTTGGACTAAATACAATCGCCCATCTTCCTCAAAATAAGAAATTAACTGAGGAATTTGCGGGTGCTTCAGTTCGTATAACCGCCTTGCCTCTTGTTCAAACAGCCGAACATATTTTTTAAAATGACCGGGCTTCCGCTGAAACTCTTGAGGGGGTGACAACTGTTTAATCACGCACAATTCCTCAAATTTTCCATGATTAACAGCTCGGAAAGTCCTGCCAAATCCCCCATCGCGCAGCGGTTCTGTTGCTGCATAAAGGTCTTTTAGCAGCAGCTTTGAACCACAATTAAGACAATACTTTGTGCCTGGTGGGTTCTGACGCTTGTCTCTTGGGCAATCGAGATTAAGGCAGTATGTCATATATTAAAAAAATGCGAACAAAATTATACTCAGGGTTTTATATTATTCAAGAGTCCGATCGCGAGCTGGTTTTTGTAGAGGCGAAACCTCGAACCTTACGGAGGCGGCAGCCACCCTCGCGATCGGAGGGGGCGCTCTCGCCCGACTGCCGCCCCTGAGCAAGTATAACTCTCTTGAGGGTTTGACCTCAAACTCGAAGTCCTCATCTAACCTTAGACTCCGCTGCGTGCAATACCTTTGATTGAGCGGTCAAATAGCCAGTAGATCAAACAGAAATAGTAATTTATTACCAGCCCACTTAGCTCTGCAAGGCAAAAAAAAAACTTAGGATTCCCCCTGAGATATAATTTTATTGCCAGAGAGAAGCAGACTAACGGGAGCTGCGGCTTCCGTCAAGTTCGATCGGCTTTAATATTTTAGCAGCATAATTTATTACCTAACCAGGCGAAATCAACAATCCCCAACTCCCCAAGAAACGCACGTTAAAATAAATACTAGCTTGCTCGATCGCCATCCGAGCGCGACCAGACAATTAGCCAGTTTTCCCTGTTTCCTTTTTTCAGCTATTACCAGTTACATCTATTTCCCTAGGTCTACTTAATTAGGAACCGCTAGTGACACCAAAACTACTGCCCTCTCCCACTCCAAACTCCCGCAAAAAATCACCGAAAGTACCTTGGTTCGAGCGGTTCATGGCACTGGTCGCCCTGGGAAATTTAAGCCTAGTATTATTTGACATAACTTACGTGCCCGGGCGAGATTTCTACTTCCGGCAACTCCCAGTTCTAACTCAAGTATACGACCCATTTAAAGGAATTAAACCCCACCGAGACACCCAGCAATATCTGGAAACCTTAGAAGAATTAAAAATTCAAGTAGTGCAAACAGGGTTGCCCTCTCCCCAAGTAGCAGCCAAATTGCAGGAAATAAACAATCTGAGCGCGAAAATGATCGACGAAGATCCCTTTCGAGTAGCATCAAAAAGTGGCACCCTAGAAAAAATAAAAGACCGGATGCGATCTCGCGCCCCGAATCCGCAAGACTCCGCTAAACAATCATTCCAAAGATTCTGGAGCCCAGACTATTTAAACAAACAAGGCTGGCAAAAAGAAATCCAGTGGTTTGACTCCAAAATCAAGCCATTAATCGCCACCAACTATTACCGCGAGATTGGAGAAAACGGCGAATTCACCGATAACTTCTGGCTAATCGACCTGCCATTTATTGCCATATTCGCGATCGAATTTCTAGCCCGTACCTACTCGATCAGCCGCCGCCACCGCAGCGTTACTTGGCGAGCAGCCATGCTCTGGCGATGGTACGACATCTTCCTGCTGCTTCCATTCTGGCGCCTGTTGCGAGTATTACCCGTCACAATTCGCATCCACCAAGCCAAAATGCCGGATCTCCAACCCATACGCACCCAAATCAGCCGAGGTTTCGTCGCCAACTTCGCCCAAGAATTGACCGAAGTTGTAGTAATTCAACTCATCAACCAGATGCAACAATCAATTACCACAGGCGAACTCGCTCGTCAACTCTTTAAATCCCCAAAACAGCGCTATCTAGACATCAACAATATCAATGAAATAGAAGCGATCGCCACCCATCTAGTGCAAATAACCGTCTACAAAGTCCTCCCCCAACTCCAGCCCGACCTAGAAGCCCTCCTCCGGTACAATATTGAAAGCTTCCTCAAACAATCCCCCCTCTATCAAGGATGGAAGCAAGTACCCGGGCTGGGAAACCTGCCCGAACAGCTAGCACAGCAATTAGTTGCAGAACTCTCAAAATTAGCCACCCTCGGCCCCCAAGATGCCTACGAAGCCTTCAAAATCGCCACCGAAGACCCCATAGGCATGAAACTCTCAAGCCAGCTAGTCCAACATTTCGGGCAAGCTTTAGGAACCGAACTGCAACAGCAGCAAACCTGGCAAGAAATACAACTGCTGCTGTGCGACTTTCTAGAAGAGTTCAAAATCAACTACATTCAGCGGTTGAGTGAAGAAGACTTCGAGAAAATTTTAGAACAAGCCAAAGAACTGCAACGGATAGCCCCGCGTTAGGGCAAGTCTCCACCGCTTTACTTATTTTTTTCTTCCCCAATTAGCAATTAGCAATTAGCAATTACCCTGCTGTAACTGATACTTTTAATTCAGACAATCCCGACAATCGGCAAAAATCTGAATATAGCACACTCATCAGATACGTCTGAGAGTATGGTGGTATCCCACAAAGCTTTAAGAAAAATTCCTAAAGCGCCATTGAAATCGCGAGGTATTTCATAACCGCAGTTGGGACATCTAAAAGTTTTAGAGCCACCTAACTTTCTCTGAATATGACCGCATTTTGTACAAGTTTTGGAAGTATATTCTTCCGTCACTCTAACCAATCTCGAACCGTAACGATTACAGAGATGTTCTAAGGTTTGCGAGAACTGATAAAAGGCCCAAGTCATCATCGCCCTCGCCGAGGAATTAAGTTTGCGACTACCTCTTGCCACCATTTGAGAAGTTTCAAAAGTAGGTAGGTAAATAACATCGTAATTCCGTGCTAAATAGCTCGCTACCTGCTTGTGAATTTCCGACCGCAGGTGTTTGATTTTAGTTATAACTTTCTCCATTGCTTGTTTTAGCCGATAACGCAATCGAGAAAACTGACCGCCCTTTGAGCATCCAAATTTTGACTGCATCTTATCCAAATGCTGGCACAATCGCGCAATCTTCCCAAAGTCATGCTTTCCAAATTCAGTAAAAGAATTGCCATCAAATCCAGTCAGGAAACAGCGCAGTCCGGGGTCGAGTGCGATGGTCTTGCCGCCATTTTTGGGTTCGGGAACGTCCATCTCTATAGGCATATTTACGAACCAGCGTCCCTTATTGTAGCTGACTTCTACTGCCTTGTCATAGTTGATTAAGCAGGAATCCTGCCCAGTCCAGAGAGGTTTTTCTAGACCTTTGCTAGCATTGAGCATTAGATGACCGTTCTTATAGTCACCCGGAGCGAACTGAATAGTCTGCTTTTGGGCTCGAATTGACCTGAATCGAGCTAATTTCAATCCGACTAAAGGATTGGGTTTTGCCTTTTTTCCTTTACCTAACTGAGCTGGCTGTTTGTCGGTTTTCTTCCAAGCTGTATAAGCCTCGAAAATGGCGTTGTCCAAACTATGTGCTATTCCCAATTCTTTGCACCATTCCGGGATTATCTCGCAACAAGCGAGTTTTACAGTAACTCCGAAAAGCTTGCTGACCGGAAGTTTTTGAGACTGGCTGATTAGTCTTTTTGTCTACAGTGTAGTAGGTGAACTTTCCTTGATGCTGATTCAGGTAAGCGATTGCATTGTTATACACTTTGCGATTGGCGTGAATTCTCAACATCCAGACTTTCTTCGTCTCCCCCTTTGGGTAAACTCGGTACGTCAAAGTCTTCAATGATTTGCTTTTTATACTTTCTGAGTCCGTACAATCGGCAACTGAAGACGTGGATGATGGCGAGTAGGTCTTCAACGATTTCTCTTTCTGGACTAAGTGAACTATTGTTGAGAACCAGAATCTTACACCCGCCCCGCTCCGCAAACCATGAGATAATATCGAACCCGAACCGACACAATCTATCTTTTGAGGCAACGACAACCATTCCGATGTCGCCTGTGTAAATGTGTTCCAGTAGGGCGATAAGACCTTTGCGCTTGAAGTTAAGTCCGCTCCCGATGTCTTGGATAATTTCACATCCGGGGTAGCGAGACAGAAGAAAGTCAGTCTGTCGTAGAAGGTCGGCTTTTTGACTTCGACTGCTAACTCTGGCGTAGAGGATGGTTGGTTTAGTAGATGGAATATTGACAACTGAGTCTCCGTCGTAGCGTCGCTGTCCTGACGGCGTTCGGTATGCTTTGATTTTCCCTTCTTTTTCCCACCTTTCAAGGGTTTTTGAACATACTCCAAGTCGTTGAATAGCGATTCTTGGTGGTACATATGTGGACATATTGGGTTTTTTGAGTGAATTATCTCAGTCTACATCAATTGTCTGCCTTATGGCAGGAAATGTCTAAGAAAAACTCGTCTTGGAGATTACTCCTGCACATGAAACTTGCTGGAATTGTAAAGTTTCATGTGCGATCGGCATTCTCTACGAGAGTCATCTGCAGGGTTGTGCCTCAAATCTTCAGCGCGGTAGTGAGTTAGACCGCCGGGGAGCATATCATATTTGCAAAAACACTTCTTTCTTCTTCCTTCTGACTCTTTTCTCCTGGCTCCTGACTCCTGACTCCTAATTCCAATTTCGAGCTTTGCTGCTTTCATTGAGATGCTCCCGACCGCCGTTAGGGTTCTCAGCGGCCTGGCGTGTCATGTTTTTAGCGAGAAAGGTCAATCGATTTTAGATTTTAGATTTGAGATTTTAGATTGAAGCATTGACCCCAGGGATAAATTCGGGGGGCAAGTTTCATCGGATACAGGTTTTTTATTTCACCGGTCCTGAGTCTGCTTTCGGAATGAATCCGGGGGCTTGTATCCTGGATGCTTTCGGTCAATTTTTTTAGAAGTATATTATATCAATATATATGTAAGTTTGATGAGATTATACTTTTTAGAGTCAATCTGTAAAGTAAAGTTAAAAACTACTACAAATAGCTCTAAACCAAGTAATCTATTAGATATGATTGCTAACGGGTTGCCTACAGGCTAAAAAAAATTACAAATGCTAGAAAAAGTAAGGCGCGTCAGTATCTTTAGTCAGCTCTTATTATAACGATCTCAGAGAAAACACGTAAGTAGCCATGCTTGTGTAAGCAAGTTACTGTCTCAAACTTTTCACTAACTATTATAGATTGCTTTTCTATATATAGCGGTTCTCAAGCGTGGTGAGGTATGGGGGCGAGTCCTATGCCCTATGCCCTATGCCCTATGCCCTATGCCCTATGCCCTATGCCCTATGCCCTATGCCCTATGCCCGCCAGAGCACCTCATGTTACTGAGAAAGGCTAGAGATTGCTTTTCAATATATATTTCCTCAGCCTCATTTCAATCAATCCACTGAGATTTTTCAGCCAACTCGTTACCCCAGGAGTAACACCAATCAATGTCACAGACCTCTGCAACCACTTTCCTGTCAAACCGTTCTAAAAAAAAGGTGTCCCTGCGCCTAATTTTAGTATTCCCATTCGTTCTGCAAATATTTGCTGCTGTCGGGCTGACAGGCTGGCTATCCTTACGCAACGGGCAAAAAGCAGTCAACGAAGTTGCTAGTCAGTTGCGGAGTGAAATTACGGCCCGCATCCAGCAGCAGCTCAACACATACCTAGACACAGCCCCTCGCGTCAATCAACTGAATGCCAATGCCCTTCGCCTAGGGTACTTAAATCCAGACGAATTGGAGAGTACGGAGCGCTATTTGTGGGAGCAAATTCAAGCCTTTCCTTCTCTGCCCAATATGGGTTTTGCTACTACAACTGGAGAATTCATTGCCATTGAACGCCAAGAGAATGGCAAAGTAGTTTTTAAAATAGCAGACAAAGAGCATCGGAATGAACTTCATATTTATGAATCTGATAGCAAAGGTAATCAAACGAAGCTGTTAAAAGTCTCCCAAAACTACAATATACTCACCCGTTCATGGTATAAAGACAGTGTACGCTTAGGCAAGCCCACATGGAGCGAAATTTTTTCACTTACAGGTCAGAAAACCCTCTCGCTTCCTGCCGGACATCCAGTTTATGACGAAAGTGGCGAATTGCGCGGGGTATTCGTTGCTAATTTTCTGATCTCTTTCCTCAGTGACTTCCTGCACAGCTTAAACATCGGTCGTTCGGGACAGACATTCATTATGGAACGTTCTGGACTCCTAGTAGCCAGTTCAACTCTCAAAGAAGCATTTATCGCCCACAATGACAAGCTCGATCGCCTGAATGCTTTAGATAGCACAGATGATTTAATCCGGCTGACAACAGCGCATTTAAAAGAACACTTTGGCGACCTCACTAAAATTAATAGCTCTCAGCAATTGGATTTTACGATCGCCAGCCAGCGGGAATTCCTCCAAGTTATGCCCTTTCAGGATAGCCGAGGATTGGACTGGCTGATCGTCGTCGTAGTTCCTGAAAGCGAATTCATGGATCAAATTAACGCCAATACCCAGACTACCATTTTGTTGTGTTTCGGAGCCTTGGCGCTGGCTACTGTTTTGGGAATCTTAACCGCACGCTGGATTACCAGCCCGATTCTCCGTTTGATCGCAGCTTCTAGGGCGATCGCCAGTGGCGACTTAGAGAAAATTGTGCAGGTAAAAGGCGTAGAAGAACTAGAAGTTCTGGGTCAATCTTTCAACCTTATGGCACAACAGTTGCGCGAATCCTTTGAGGCGCTAGCTAAGACCAATTCCGAGCTAGAAATCCGAGTAGAAGAACGCACCGCCGAACTCACAGAAGCCAAACAAATCGCAGATACTGCCAACCAAGCTAAAAGTGAATTTTTAGCGAATATGAGTCACGAATTGAGAACGCCACTCAATGGAATTTTAGGATACGCTCAAATCCTAGAACGCTCAACAACGATGGCTCCGAAAGATATCCAAGGCATCAGTATTATTCACCAGTGTGGTTCCCACCTGTTAACCCTGATTAATGACATCTTAGACCTCGCTAAAATTGAAGCTCAGAAATTGGAACTGTACGCGAAAGATTTCCATTTTCCTTCCTTTTTGCAGGGAGTCGCAGAAATCTGCCGCATCCGAGCCGAACAAAAAGGAATGGCTTTTGTTTATCAACCCAGTTCGGAAATTCCTGCTGGCATCTACGCTGACGAGAAACGCTTGCGACAGGTACTAATTAACTTACTGAGCAATGCAATTAAGTTTACCGAATCGGGACGAGTGACTTTTAAGATAGAACATCTGGAAAATGGGACAGGTGAAAAGGTACAAAGCCATGACCAAAAGCCAGCCTCACCAATTCACAAAATTCGGTTTCAAATAGAAGATACTGGCGTTGGTATGACACCAGAACAATTAGAAAAAATATTTTTGCCTTTTGAACAGGTAGGAGACAGCAAGCGTCAGGCGGAAGGAACCGGACTCGGTTTAACAATTAGCCAGAAAATTGTCGAAATAATGGGTAGTACAATCCAAGTAAAAAGTCAGTCAGGAGTCGGCAGTGTTTTTTGGGTAGATTTGGATTTACCGGAAGCGGCAGACTGGGCAAATACAGCCACGATTGCCCAGCAAAGAAAGCTGGTTGGCTACCAAGGTAGAAAGCAGAAAGTTTTGGTGGTGGATGACAAATGGGAAAACATATCGGTCATTGTCAATCTCCTGGAACCCCTCGGCTTTGAAGTAACCGAAGCTAAAAACGGTCAAGAAGGTTTAGAAAAAGTAGAAGAGTTTAAGTTTGATCTGATTATCACTGACTTGGTGATGCCAGTGTTAGATGGCTTTGAGATGATGCGCCGTATCCGAAATTTGTCACACTATAAAGACGTGACAATCATTGCTTCATCTGCCAGTGTATTTGCTACCGACCAACATAAAAGTTTGGAGGGGGGAGCCAAGGATTTTCTCGGTAAGCCAGTGCAGGCAGAAGAGCTATTTGAGATGTTGCAAAAATATTTAAAACTTGAATGGATATATGACGAACACAAAAGTGAAAAAATCAGCACTATTCCCTTTTCCTCTGATCCTAAATCACTTTCTGAATCGAAATCTGTAGTTGCTCCCCCCCCAGGAGAAATAGAACTTTTATTTGAAATGGCGATGAGAGGCAACGTGAAAGGAATTGTGAAGCGCAGTGAGCACCTAGAGAAATTGGATCAGAAATTTGTGTCCTTTGCTGTTGAGCTGCGCCAGTTAGCCCAAGGCTATCAGGTCAAAAAAATCAAAGAGTTTATTACATCCCACCGAACAGAAAAAGAATGAAGGTAGAAAATATGGAAACCAGCACCATCTTAATTGTCGATGACAACCCTAGTAATCTGGACGTGCTTTCTGAAGCTTTAGCTAATTCAGGATGGGAGATATTGGTAGCAACTGATGGTGAAACTGCCATCGAGCAGGCTGAATATAGTCAACCTGATTTGATTCTGTTAGATGTGATGATGCCAGGAATTGACGGGTTTGAAACCTGTCATCGCCTGAAGGCAAGTCCGTTGACGAACGAAATTTCGGTAATTTTTATGACGGCTCTTTCGGACATAGGAGATAAGGTCAAAGGCTTTAATCTAGGGGCTGTGGATTACATTACTAAGCCCTTTGAACAAAAGGAGGTGTTAGCTCGCGTCAACCTCCATTTAAAACTGCGTTCTTTGACTAAAACTCTCGCAGACCAAAATCTGCTTCTCAAACGGGAAATTGAAGACAGGCTCGCAGCAGAAGCAGCGTTACATCAGCTCGCGCAGGAGTTAGAAAAACGGGTGGAAGAACGAACGGCTGAACTTTCTCAAGCTTTGGATAATCTTAAAAAAGCTCAAGTGCAAATCGTTCAAAGTGAAAAGATGGCTTGTCTTGGTCAACTTGTAGCTGGGGTGGCTCACGAAATTAACAATCCAGTTAGTTTTATCTCCAATAATATCCCTATTGCAAAGGAATATATTGCCGATTTGATCGGGATGACTCGGCTTTGCCAGCACAACGTTACTTCGATATCAGAATTTGAGGATAAGTCCCAGGAGATTGAGTTAGATTTTATTGTTGAAGATTTGCCCAAAATTATTGATTCAATGGCGCTAGGAACAGAGCGACTTTACAATCTTTCTATGTCACTGCGTAATTTCTCTCGGTTGGATACATCGGCACTAACGCCAGTGAATATTCACGATGGGCTAGATAGTACCTTATTAATTTTAGGGCATCGACTGAAATCTAAAGGAAGTTTCCCAGGAATTGCAGTCATTAAAGAGTATGGGGAATTGCCGCTAGTAGAGTGTTATCCGGGGCAACTTAATCAGGTGTTTATGAATATATTGGCGAATGGAATTGATGCTTTAGAAGAGTCTACGATTAGTTGTCCGCTGTGCGGGGAAAAGAAACAGAGTAATGACACTCCACAGATTCGGATCTGCACAGAAATGCTTCAGGATGACAGAGTGGTGATTCGGATTGCTGATAATGGGGTTGGCATAACTCAGGAAGTAATGCAACATTTATTCACGCCGATGTTTACTACTAAATCAGTAGGTAAAGGGACAGGTTTAGGTTTGTCTATTAGCCGGGAGATCGTAGAACGAAAACATGGGGGTAAGCTGAGTTGCATTGCCTCGCCCGAATGGGGGGTAGAGTTTGTAATTGAGCTTCCAATTCAGCATTAGTAAAGGGGATTTTTTAGGGTGAATCTTAGTTGGGCTATTTTGTCAATATATCGTTAATCTGGCGATCGCCCATGTCTAATCTACCAATCACCATCACTGTCAAACTCTTTGCCACCTATCGAGAAGCAGAGGGCTTGTCCGAAGAGAAATTAGAATTTCCCAAAGCAACTCCCGTATCGCAAGTCCTAGAACGCCTCAGTGCCACTTCCCCCCTGTTCTAGGATCGATCGCACCCGCTTGAATATCAACCAGGAATTTGCCCTCGCCCCACCCCACTCCAAAACGGTGATGAAGTCGTCCTTATTCCCCCTCTCAGCTCTCCCCTTCTGCCCTCGGACAGTCCGCCGATGGCGATCGGTTTGTCACCGGGCGGGCGATCGAGCTAAACTGAGAACTGAGGCCTCCCTTCGATCGGAAGAAGTCCTCAAACTTCTTGGAAGAAATTGTTTTACCTAGGAGTGGGTCAAGCCCACTTTTTTTGTTGCATTAGTCGCAGGAAAAGAGCTCAGGGCGTCTGACTTGCAAGTTGAGGACTGATTTAGTAGGGGTAATCCCCCCGCTTGAGATCCCTGCTGGGATGTCGGGTAAGTCCCAAAGTTGAAGACGAAAGTCGCAGCCACCTAATCAAACCACCTCAAAACCAAGCAATCTCAACAACAAATTTTTCCTTGCCGTGTCCGAGTTTAGGAGTTTTAACTTAAGTATTCGATATGACTCATCCCCTAATCCCACAAATCATTGACTTAGCTACCCCCGTTGCGGAAACACTGGGATTGGAAGTAGTGGGAGCAGTGTTTCACACCAACCAAAACCCTCCCGTCTTGCGGGTAGACATCCGCAACCTCCAACAAGACACTGGTTTAGCCGACTGCGAGCGCATGAGCACAGCCCTCGATGCCGAGTTAGAGGCAGCCGACATCATACCCGATGCCTACGTGCTAGAGATTTCCAGTCCCGGAATATCCCGATTGCTCAGCAGCGATCGAGAATTTATTACCTTTAAAGGTTTCCCCGTGACAGCAAAAACCACCGAACCCGACTCGCGAATCAAAGAGTGGAAAGGCCTACTCCTGGGCCGGGATGAAACAGCGGTTTATCTCAATCAAAAAGGGCGACAGGTTAAAATTCCCCGCCCTCAGATTGTCAAAGTTGAACTAGACGAAGGAAAGGAGATGTAAAGGGAAGTTTTGAGTTTTGAGTGTTGAGTGTTGAGTTTTGCGATTGCCTCGCAGCAAGCTGAAAACGCTTGGCTGCGAGTTAATTTTTAACAATCACATCTGTAGCAGCGGGTTGAATAGGAACAACAAATAAATTGTTACAGCACCGAGTTCCCCTAATCCTATTCAGTAACTCATCACTCCTCTGTCATCACTTTCCCGCGAAATTTTCCAAGTACCAATTACCGATTACCAGTTACTTGTTACCACAGCAAAAAAGGAGACTTTTATATGTCAATGGTTCCCCTGCCCGGACTAAAAGAAATGGTCGAAGGTATTAGCAAAGAACGCAATTTACCCAAACACGCCGTCCAAGCAGCCTTGCGAGAAGCCCTGCTCAAAGGATACGAACGCTACCGTCGTACCCAAAAACTGGATCACTTCAGCGAAGAATACTTCGACAACTTTGATGTAGAACTCGACGCAGAACAAGAAGGTTTCCGCGTTTTAGCCAACAAAACTATTGTCGAAGAAGTCATCAATCCCGATCACGAAATCTCACTTTCGGAAGTGCAAGAAGTAGCCACGGAAGCTCAACCGGGTAGCATCGTGCTCGTAGACGTAACACCAAATCAAAAAGAATTTGGTCGCATGGCCGCGATCCAGACCAAACAAGTTCTCGCTCAAAAACTGCGCGACCAACAGCGCAAAATGATTCAAGAAGAGTTTAAAGATTTAGAAGAAACAGTTCTTCAAGCAAGAGTGCTCAGGTTTGAGAGGCAGTCGGTAATTTTAGCAGTTACCAGCAGCTTCGGTCAGCCAGAAGTAGATGCCGAACTCCCTAAGCGCGAACAGTTGCCCAACGACAATTATCGGGCAAACGCTACATTCAAGGTTTATCTCAAGAAAGTAGGCGAAGGCTCAACTCGTGGGCCGCAGTTACTTGTTTCTAGAGCCGACGCAGGTTTGGTGGTTTACCTGTTTGCTAACGAAGTACCAGAAATAGAAGACGGGGTGGTGAGGATTGTCGCCGTAGCCAGGGAGGCAAATCCGCCATCCCGGCACGTCGGCCCCCGGACTAAAATAGCAGTTGATACTCTCGATCGCGACGTAGACCCTGTAGGAGCCTGCATCGGAGCGCGGGGATCGCGGATTCAGGTAGTAGTCAACGAATTGCGTGGCGAAAAAATCGACGTAATCCGCTGGTCTCCAGACCCCGCAACTTATATTGCTAACGCTCTGAGTCCCGCTAGAGTAGATGAAGTGCGTTTAGTTGCTCCAGAAGGCAGGAGAGCTCACATTTTGGTCGCTGAAGACCAACTGAGTCTTGCCATTGGCAAAGAAGGTCAGAACGTGCGCCTCGCAGCCCGCCTGACAGGTTGGAAAATCGATATCAAAGATATTGCTAAGTACGATCGCGCCGCCGAAGACAGCAAATTGGCAGCAGAAGCAACCAGGCTCGAAGAACTAGCAGACGACTACGACGAGGAAGCAGGCGACTACGACGAGGAAACCGCAGAATTTGAGGAAGAGGAGGCAGCCGCTACGGAGGAAACCGAAGCCGCAGTCTAAAAACTGTGACATTTACCGAAGAAGAATTCAGAATTCAACAGCCAGAATCCAGCATGGGTTCTGTGCGACAGGAGGGAGAATCGAGGTTGAAAGCCCGCGATTTGAATCGTGGAGCACAAAAAAATTTTTCCGTAACCGTTACCCCTAACTTAGGGCATGGCGTATTTTGAATTCTGAATTCTGTCTTCTGACTCCTTGTCATAAGATTTTCTATCTTCGGGAGACAAGGAGGACTTGTCCCCTACTCGCTCCTCTCCCCCTACTCCCCCTCTGACAAGAAATGAAACCGAACTACCGGTGCTGTGCAAGTTGTCGAAAAATAGCTCCTAAGGAAGCTTTTTGGCGAGTAGTCAGGCTCTATCCTTCTCATCAGGTACAATTAGATCGTGGCATGGGCCGTTCTGCTTACCTTTGTCGGGAAGCAGAATGCCTCAAAGCAGCTCAGAAAAAAAATCGACTTGGGCGATCGCTCAAAGCGTCTGTGTCTGACGAACTGTACCAAACACTTTGGCAGCGGTTAGCCACATCTGACTGTACATCTTACTCTGGCCTAGCCGGACGAAAAACCGACAGTAGTTCGGCATCGACTGTATAAACCCTCTTGGCAGCCCTACCAGTAATTACCGGTAGCGCCAGCTATAAAACCCCAATCCGATCTGCCCACCAGTCTGGAAAGATTTGTGTCAGATTAGATAAGGGTAGGGTACTAGCAGAGGTATCCTCAAGGTGGAAAGGCAAACTTTGAAGCTGGAGAGAGTGGGTTTTGCCAAAACTCAGACTTCGGAGTTCCAAGTTCCCAAACAGACTTGAGAATTCTTCAACCGCAGACTTCAGCGAGTTGCATCTTTTAGATAAAATTGCTGAGCGAGTACCAAAACCCCGATTCCTGACACTGAATCAATCACACCGAATGATGTCGTCATTAGCACAAAAAATCACAATGTAAAAACTGGTTGGCACAAAAGAGGGCAGAGTGGATGAACAACGGCAAAGTAAGAATTTACGAATTATCACGGGAACTAAATTTGGATAATAAAGACATCTTGGCAGTTTGCGAGCGGCTCAATATTTCAGTCAAGAGCCACAGCAGCACAATTACAGAATCCGAAGCAGAGCGCATTCGCAAAACGGCGGAAAAATACGTAGCCAGTAGCCACTCTTCCCCCGGCAAGCCAGCTCCACCCGAAAGAGCAGCCGCGCCATCTAGAGAATCTGGCCCTCACCCTAACGACCAACAAAAAAAGCAGCAAATTTTAGAAATACGCAGTCCAAAAGTACGGCCGGCTGGTGCAAACTCCCAGCCTGCAGGCAACGAGGAAAACAAAAACCAGCCCGCGGCAACCGTGGCAACTCCTCCCAAGTCGCCTGCAGCTCAACAACTCCAGCCGCCAGCTAAACCGAATATCAATCGACCTGTACTGTCGAAGCCAAATGTCGCTGTGTCGGCGGCTCCGTCAGAAAGAGTGTCGGAAACTGTAGGTGCGATCGCCCCGGAAACCACCGCCCAGGCTCAGGCACCGGCGGCACCTCAACCGCCGTCGGAAAAGGCTCCAGAACGCACCCAGCAACCGCCGATCGCCCCTCCTGCGCCCTCGGCAAAACTCACGTCGCCGCCAGTCAGAGGGGCGTCCGAGTCCGCTAGCCGTAGCCCACAAAATCTGGGAAACAAGCCGGTACTCAAACTTGCAAAAACCGAGCAAGAGCAATCAGGACAGTCAGAAACTCTGGAAGCGCCGGCTAAACCGAGCCGCCCCAGCAGACCTGCACCGGGAGGTACCGAATCTCGCGACGCGCGCATACCGCGCCGGGAAGGCGCTGGTGGGCCAGTCAAAACTCCACTTGCCGATCGACCCCAACCCGGTGGGCCGCGCCGGAGCATTGCCCCCGCAACGTCAGCTACCGGGCTGCGTAGCCGGGGCGGTGGCACCGGAGCGCTAGGGGATGACACTGATGACAATGAAGAAGATAATACGCCGTTGCTGGAGATTCCTCTCCTCGAAAGGCCCTCCCTCCCTCGTCCTGCCAAAAAGACATCGGTCATTTGGGAAGAAGATGATGACGAAAACTCAGATGCTGCCAAAGCTGCTAAGGCTGTTAAGGCAAAACGTTCTCGCCTCAAACCCATAGACGAGGATGACGATGACTTAGAAAACGGGTTGGATCTGCCAGCACCAGTCACGGTCAGCCTGTCCCTAGCCCGCCCAGCTAAAGCGAAGGGACAAGCAGCACCCAAGTCAACACCAACTCCGGGCGCACCCGGAAGCAGCGGAAAAAATAAGAGACCAGGCCCTTCTCACGATAAAAGTTCTTCCGGCTCGAGCGGGGGACGCGGCAACCGGGGCAAAACAGCCGAAGCTAAGGTAGAACGTCCAGAAAAGCTGCTGCTGAGCAGGCCGATGACCGTTCAAGAACTAGCACTTACTCTGGCTGTTCCCGAAACCGAAATTATTAAGCGGCTTTTCTCTAAAGGAATTGCGGTAAATATTACGGAAACCCTGGACATTCCAGCGGTGAGGATGGTAGCCGAAGAAATGGGCGTAGAGGTGGAAACCCCAGAAAAAGTAGCCCCAGCTATCAAAGTGATCGAGATGCTGGACGAAGCGGATTTGGAATACCTCGAACGCCGTCCCCCAGTAGTAACGATTATGGGTCACGTGGATCACGGTAAAACTACCTTGCTAGACTCGATCCGCAAAACCAAGGTGGCTCAGGGAGAAGCTGGGGGCATTACCCAGCACATCGGTGCTTACCACGTGGATGTGGTACACGAAGGCAAGAGCCAGCAGGTGGTATTTTTGGATACGCCCGGTCACGAAGCCTTTACAGCGATGCGGGCTAGGGGAACACGGGTTACGGACATCGCCATCTTGGTGGTGGCGGCAGACGACGGCGTGCGACCCCAGACAATTGAAGCGATCAGCCACGCGAAAGCGGCGAAAGTGCCAATTGTCGTGGCTATCAATAAAGTTGACAAGGAGGGTGCTCAGCCGGAACGGGTGAAGCAAGAGCTTACTGAGTACGGCTTGGTGGCAGATGACTGGGGCGGCGATATCACGATGGTTCCAGTCAGCGCGATCCGAGGCGAAAACCTGGATACGCTGTTGGAAATGATTCTGACAGTCGCGGAAATGGAAGACCTCAACGCTAACCCGCACCGACCGGCTAAGGGTACTGTGATTGAAGCTCACCTCGACAAGGCAAGGGGGCCTGTGGCAACTCTGCTGGTGCAGAACGGCACTCTGCGAGTGGGCGATATTGTGGTCGCAGGCTCGGCTTTGGGCAAGGTGCGCGCCATGATCGATGACCGGGGCGATCGCGTAGAACACGCAACTCCATCCTTCGCGGTGGAAGTGCTGGGGCTGCGGGAAGTTCCTCGCGCCGGAGACGAGTTTGATGTCTTCGCAAACGAAAAAGAAGCTGCGGCGATCGCAAGCGGAAGAGCTACCTCCCGACGAGATTCACGCCTGCTGCAAGGCGGCCGGATCAGCCTCAGTGGCTTCTCTCAACAAGCTAAGGAAGGCGTTCTCAAGGAACTCAACTTGATCTTGAAGGCAGATGTCCAAGGCTCCCTCGAAGCAATTGTCGGCGCTCTGACTCAACTTCCTCAAAAAGAAGTTCAACTCCGACTGCTGCTATCTGCTCCTGGGGAAATTACAGAAACGGATATTGACCTCGCAGCAGCCAGTAATGCTGTAATTATCGGGTTCAATACTACTCTGGCCACCGACGCTCGCCTCGCGGCTGACCAAGCTGGCGTAGACGTGCGGGAATACAGCATCATCTACAACCTCTTGGATGACATTCAAGGGGCGATGGAAGGCCTGCTGGAACCCGAATTGGTGGAAGAACCTTTGGGTCAAGTAGAAGTGCGCGCTGTCTTTGCGATCGGTCGCGGGGCTGTGGCTGGATGTATGGTACTCTCTGGCAAAGTCATCCGTAACTGTAAGGTGCGGGTGCGTCGCGGCAACAATGTCGTTTACGAAGGTGTCCTCGACTCCCTCAAACGGATGAAGGAAGATGCCAAGGAAGTCAATGCTGGCTTTGAATGCGGCATTTCCTTGAGCGGGTTTAGCGACTGGGCGGATGGCGATATGATTGAAGCCTACCGGATGGTTACTAAACGCCGGACTCTCTCTCAATAGTTTTGAGTTGTGAGTATTGAGGGGGAAGAGAATTTTTGAGCGATCGCAACCAAATTGCCGATCGCTCGCAACTATTCTCTTCTCTCAATACTCCCAAACTCATCTGACAGTTGACAGTTGACAGTTGACAGTTGACAGTTGACCGAAAGAAGAAGGAAGAAGGAATTAAGAACTTCCTAATCGTCTTTACCCTGGCTTAAAATTTAAAATTCGCTCCCTCAAATAAGAATTACCGAAATAAACCAGGTTTCTGCTTGTAAGTCCTCGGTTTGATAGCTAAATATTTACTCCTGGCATCGGATTTCAGAGTCAAGAGTGCATCCCAAAATCTCAAAATCCCAGATTCAAAACTCCTAATTCATAACTCATAATTATTTAAAGTGCGTTCTTTTTGGTCAGATCCTTTTTTGTGGATTCACCTTTCTGGGGCGGCTACACTGCCGATTTTCCTGGGAGTGTGCTTGCTGGGACTGGCAGTGGGTTCTCCCCTGCTCCCTGTCTGGTTAGAAATGTTTTTAGTGGCTGTAGCAGGTATTGTTCCTGTGCTGTGGATGCAGTGGTTCCGCCCTTTTTACATTTTTAGTATTTTAGTTGTGGCGGTGAAACCCCAGAATTTAACTTCTGTGCAGCACCGGCTTCTGACTCGGTTTAAAACAAAGTTAAATCAAGGAATCGCTCTTTTTGTCGCTGTTTTGCTGGCAATAATTTTGTGGCAACTCTACCGATTGGCTCCCCTCGCGGCAACGGTTGCTCCCTTTCCTCCTTCCTGGCGAGTGGCTGGATTGTTGTTGGCAGTTGCTGCTTTTTTAGCTAGCAATTTGTTTTTGCAGGTGTCGGCTAGTGTCATGGCGGTTTTGCTGACGCCGGAATCAGAATTTGCAGCGACAAAGCCTCATGTTTTAGAAAAAATTCGGCAGGATTTTACGATCGCGCCTTGGCAAGTCGATCGACTTTTGCCGGCTTTGGCAGCCGAGACAACTGCCGCTGTGGCTGCACCCGCAGAGTCAATTGGGCCAGCATCCAGCATAGGGAATTCTGCCGGCAGTATTGTCAACCCAGAACCTGCTGACACCAACGGCGTTACATCCCTACCCGAAGAGTCGATCGAAAAAAAGTGAAATAAAAAATTAAGAGGGGAAAAATTGTAGTTTAAGCTACTTTAATTTGTACAGATGTATGCTGTGAAAAAAATAGGTAAGGCCCCTCTTCGGATAGAGATTATTAATAGTCTTAATATTTAATTTTTAATCGCAGGTTGTGGATATTTTAGGTTGGCTCTTTGGAGAGAAGAATCTATAATAGAGAGTGTCAAGGTCAGCTTTCAATCCTTACAGGGGATTAAAACAGAGGTATAACAATATGGCGAATTATCTACCGATCGCACAACAACCTCAAGCCGCCGAGCCGATCGAGCTGTGCGAAGATTCTGAAATCTGGGGCAGTCTCAAATCCGCGATCGGCGCAAGTTCAGGATTTCAACGCTGGCAGCTAGAACTCAATTTTGAGCGTCAGCAGCAAAATGCCACCATCGATCAGCAGGTTCGTTCCTATCTGCGGGAAACTTTAGAAACTTTGGCTTATTGAGTACCCTAAAACCAAATATTGTCACGGTTTGTAAGGAACCCCACGCTTAAAAGCGGGGGCTTTTAGAAACTCCGACTCGATCGCCAGCGGTGCAAGAAGAAAGCCCGAACCTTACCAGAGACAGGATTAGACCTACGTTTTTAGAGTCATGATACCGGAAAATGCGACGCTAGTTTTCCGCTCTATCACCAAAAGTTAAACAGGATTAACGGGGTTAAACCAGTGCTTTTGGCATAACAAGCTCCTAAAATATTCAAGGGAGCGAACTTTACCCAGCAATGGAGGACTTTGTGTCTAATTTCGTTTTTCTACTTGATATCCACAAACGACCGCTCAATCCAATTCGTCCAGGATTGGCTCGCAAATTGCTAACCACTGGCAAAGCTGCTGTTTTTAAAAGATATCCATTCACACTCATTCTCAAGGTAGAGATAACAGCACCCCAGGAACCAATCACTCTTAAATTAGACCCTGGCTCCAAGGCTACTGGAATCGCATTAGTGCAAGGAAAAGACGTAATCTTTGGTGCAGAACTAGCTCACGCCCGGTCAAGCTATTAAAGCTGGTCTGGAGTCTCGCCGTTCATTGCGTAGAGGCAGAAGAAATCGTCATACCCGCTACCGAAAAGCTAGATTATTAAACAGAACTCGCTCGAAAGGGTGGTTGGCTCCAAGCTTGCAACATCGTGTAGAAACAACCTTAACTTGGGTAAATAGATTGAGGAAACTTGCTCCCATTGCTTCTGTTTTCCAAGAACTTGTGCGGTTCGACTTGCAACAATCAGAAAACCCAGAAATTAGTGGACTGGAGTACCAGCAAGGCGTTCTATACGGCTACGAGATCCGCGAATATTTATTGAACAAATGGGACAGAAAGTGTGCGTATTGTGGAATTACGGATATGCCACTACAAGTCGAACACATTCATCCCAGAGCCAAAGGCGGATCTAATCGCATTTCTAATCTGTGCCTTGCTTGTGATACTTGCAACAAAAAGAAAGGCACTCAAGAGATTGAGCAATTCCTATCTAAAAAGCCCGATATTTTAAAGCGGATTCTATCCCAAGCAAAACGTCCCTTAAAAGATGCAGCAGCAGTTAATTCAACTCGCTGGGCGTTGTTTAACGGACTCCGTTTGACGACTGGTTTACCAGTTTCTACTGGCAGTGGTGGCTTAACAAAATTTAATCGCACTCGATTAAATCTACCTAAATCCCACTGGTTGGATGCTGCTTGCGTAGGTCAAGTCGAAGAGTTGAAGGTGCTGACTTCTCAACCGCTGTTAATAAAAGCAGCAGGACACGGTACTCGACAAATGTGTGGCACAAATAGGTTTGGCTTCCCAATTCGACATAGATCGAAAAAGCAGATCCATTTTGGTTTTAAAACTGGCGATATCGTTGGCGCGACAGTCACCGCAGGCAAGAAAGTCGGTTCCTAGGTGGGACGAGTTCTTTGCCGTGCATCCGGTTCGTTTGACATCGCTACAACGAAGGGAAGAGTGGCAGGAATTAGTCATAAATATTGCCAACCTATTCATAAAAAAGATGGCTATTCCTATGGATTTTGATTCAAGGCGACGGTCGTCGCAGCCGCTTTCCTCCCCATGTCTAAAGCCAGGGGCTTCTCGCTAGTTTTTTGGTGAGTGTCGATCGGAACTTCGGAGAGCAAATTGCAGGGGACAGTATTTCTCGGCGTTGCTGATTTACGGTATGAAAGGCTAAATATGCAAGTCATAGAAACCAGTATCCACAAAGCTTCTGCCTTTTCAACTTATTTTTTTCATACCCTAATTAAGCAACGCCCAGCAAGCCCTATTTAAATTAGTCACTCATCTCCAAATATTTGACTTTCCCAAGCTTTTTAGCTATGATTGTTTCTCACAAATCATTTAGGATTGCTATACTTCAGGAGCCACTTTTAGTAAACTCTCGAACATCTATCCCGATCTAGATTTGACAGCGAAGTTATCTGATTTTAGATTTTAGATTTTAGAATTAGGAATGGCTGATTCCCGTCAGGTTTGAAGCTTGCCGGGAGTTAGATTTTGTTTTTAACTCGTGTCAAAATTAGGAAAATTTTGCACAAAAAAAGGTAACTCCCCTGTAATTTATGCAGGTTCAGCAACCCAAGTGCGATCGCTCGAAGCAATCAACCGTCCTTGACCAAATCCACTACAATCTAGGCAGACGAATCTTGTTCAAAATGTCTTGCAGCCGTTCTGAAACGCCACCCAATTGTTCTGACAAAGCTACAAGTTTGCCGTAAGCTTCAACTAAGCGATCGCCCTCAACATAAACTTCTGGAGTAGGATAATTCTTCATCGCTTCCAGCATTGTAATCTCGTTATCATTAGTTGCAGACAGCACCAAGGCAGATCTCAAAGCTTCTCGATTTGCATTCCCAGAAGGAGTGCGAATTACCTCACCCACCTCATCGAGAATTATTTCCCCAACCTTGCTGTTAAGCGTCCGATCCAAAAAGCTTTGACTGACTTTTACTGGTCTCGTCAGACTGTTGCGAACGGCTTCGGGGTCTTTTTTTGCTTTTCCCAGCAGCATTTCTAACGCGGGCGACATTTTCCCAGTTTCTGCAAAAATTTCTAATTCGCTGACGGGTAAAGTCATTCGGATCGCACTGTATTTGAGCACTACCTTTTCGGCCGCCGCCGCAGCATTGCTGTAAAATACAATTCCCGCGCCTGCTGCTAAAAATAGTGTCCACCGCCCTTTGAAAAATGATCTATTCATAGTAAAATCTCCCAACATCTTTTTCTACTTAGACTTTGACACATCTCATTAGTTACTGCACAGGCTAAGGTCTTGGGGAAATACCAAATTAGTCGATCGCCCCAGCACTTATACAATTTTAGATTTTAGATTTTAGATTTTAGATTGGCGAATGACTGATGATTATCCTGGTTTGCAGCACAAGTCTACAGCTGCATGATTTTTGGGAACTGGTATTACCTATATCGGATGCTAGGGAAAAAACTCGGTTCAGGGCGCTTGTATGGGCCTCTCTGTGCGCGGTGCACACCCTACTGATAACACTCAACCATTCAGTTTTGCGACCACGATTCACCAGTCAACAGTCAACAGTCACCAGTCAACAGTCACCAGTCAACAGTCAACTGTCAACAGTTAACAGTCAACTGTCAACAATCACCGACGGTGCCACCCAAATTGATATGATTCTCTCTCCCAATCTCCCGATCCTAGCAAAATGCCGAACGCCAGCTCTTCTATCAGTGAAGGCTGGCGCTGGGCTTAAATTTATTTTATATATTTAGGGTCTTTATGAAAGCTGACCCCAATTGAACGAATTACAAGCGGTTTATGATTAGGGCCTTTAAATTTGCTGACCCCAATTAAAGCCACATTATTAGTATTACAGGGATCGCTGGGAAACCACGATTTCATAATAATTTCTTTATATTTATAACTTTTCCTTGCCTCAGATAGATTTTTGTCTCGATTTGTAAATTTTTGTTACTTCGACTTCGGGGATCGGCCCTCGGCGCGCTGCTCCCAGCGAAACAGGAACACCATCAGGGCCACCACTCCGACTTGGAGGGCAAAATTAGGCAAAGCAGAACCAATTTCCCGCCCAGAGGCAATTTTAGCGAGGAAAACCAAGCCGCCGATAAAGCCCGAAGCGCCACAAGCTACATAGACAAACTGTCGCAGAGGCCGGTAGGGAGTGGCCATTTCTGCGGTTAAACGCTCGTATTGTTGGCGGCTGAGGTTGCGCGGGTTTTTTGGGATGTTTGTGCGATCGTCCGAATTGGGGGCTGGCATAGATTTAGAAAATAAGTAAATTAGGATTGGGTCACAAAAACCCGGTTTATAAGTAGTAGGACACAATTAATTACACAAAAATTTGGGCTACAAGCCTTGTCTAGTAAAGAATCAGCAAAAAATCAGTGTGTAATTAATTCTGTCCAATTACTTACCAAAAATCCTCTGGCTGAGGTGGCCAATACGGTCGAAAAACCAGGTTTTTGGTACTGTGGGTGCAAGTCGAGTGAATATTGGACTAGAACAAATATCTCATAACTGCCGAAATAAATCACCGCTGAATCCAAATCACAACTGTCTGTAAACAGCCGACAAAAACACCCAAAATCCCTCCTAAATTTACAATTCCCTGCAACTCGCTTTGGACAATCCCCTGAATTGCTAACTCCAACTCTTCAGGAGAAGTACCTTTGACTCGATCGACAATCACCTGGTCAATATTCAAAATCGGGATAGCCTGAGCTACAATATTTTCTAAATCCCGCTCTAAATAACGCTCTAAAACCAAAGCAAGTTCTTTGCTGACAATTCCGAGGGAAGCGCTCATCACCGCTGAAGTTTGCAAGCGATTGAGAATCAACCGCGAAATATTTTCCCAGTCAATAGATTTACTCAACCCCTCAAGTACATCTGTACCCCGCTGCTGAACATAGCTGCGAACACTGTCGCGCATAGTTTTTCGCAACTGTCTCACAGTCGAAACCGGTAAATTTTGCATCGACAAATTTTGCAGCCATTCCTGAATTCGCCCGCGAATCCCCAAAGAAATAGTTAACTCTGCTAAGCGCTGATTTGTCGCTTCTCTGTCATCCAGACAAAAAGTCCGCAGCCGAGTTAAAGTGTTCCGCAAACCAAACAAATTTGCTACTACCCAATAAGTGCCGCTCGTTTTTTCTCGAAACCCTTCATCGATGATCGAAATATTGCGATCCGTCAAAAAGTCAATTAAAGCCTGCCTCAACACTTCCGGGGGTATTACTACCTGCAACAACCAATCAGCAAGCTGAGCCGCCTGAGATTCCGTAAGCTGAATCTCCAGCAAAACTTGATCAAAAATTTGATTAAGCTGAGCTTCTAAAAAATCTTCCCGGCGCGCCAAAACTTTGAGAATTCGCGGCACAGATTCCCCCAGCAAATCTCGCAGAATGTTAGCGAGAATTTTAGCCGTTTTTTGCTCTGCGTCTGCTTTTACCTGATCCAGCGCCAACTGCAACAGCCAGAGAATCACCGACTGCATCCGCTCGGTTTGCAGGAGGCGGCGCGCCAAGTTTTGCAGTTCCTCCGGCGTCAGCAGCGAACCCATAATTGTATCGGAAATTCGCTTTGCCAAGCGCTCTTGGTTGCGGGGGATCAAGCCTGGAGTGAAAGGCAACTTCCGCCCTTTGATGTAAATAGCTCGATAGGGGCGGAACAGCATTTTGATAGCTATATCGTTAGTGAAATAGCCAATAATTCCTCCCACTACAGGTGGGGCCAACAACAGCCAAATGTCAGACGGATTCATCAATAATTGGGAATTGGGAATTGTTGATTGTTGACTGTTAACTGTTAACTGTTGACTGTTGACAACTGACAACTGACAACTGACAACAGTCAACGGACTAATACCAATACTCCCATCATAGCTCCGGCAATCGGGTAGTGGGTGGCGGCGGCAAATCCGGCTTTGTTGGCGATCGCGACTTGCTGCTGGCCGATCGGGAATTTTTCTAAACTAGGATTAATGTAGGCATATTCTTGAGTCATGCCAAATTGCTGAGCAATGGGTACTACGAGACTGTCTAGATAAAACTGCTGGAAGCTCCGCATTAGGGAATTGCTGGGGCGGTGGAGGTCGAGAATAGCTGCTTTGGCACCGGGTTTGAGGACGCGGTGCAATTCCTGAAGACTGCGGGGGATGTCAGTCACGTTACGCAGCCCGTAACCCATTGTGGCGCAGTCGAAGTAATTGTCAGCAAAAGGCAAGTCTAGGGCGTCAGCTTCTACCCAGGAAATAAGACTGGCAGGGGTGAGAAAAGGTCGATCGCGCTTGGCAGCCACGGCCAATTGTTCGGCGGAAAAATCTACTCCAAAGACGCAACCGGTCGGCCCTGCTTGTTTGGCCAGCAACAAAGCTAGATCCCCGCTACCGCAGCACAAGTCTAAACAAGTATTTCCGGGGCCCGCACTGCTCCATTTCACCGCCATTTGCTTCCAAATCCGGTGTTGCCCAAAGCTCAACCAGTCGTTCAATTGATTGTAAACTGGTGCAATTCGATTAAATATAGTTTTAATTTGTTCGGCGTTATTAGTCATTAGTTATTAGTTATTAGTTATTAGTTATTAGTTATTAGTTATTAGTCATTGGTCATTAGTCATTGGTCATTAGTCATTGGTCATTAGTCATTGGTCATTAGTCATTGGTCATTAGTTATTAGTCATTGGTCATTAGTCATTGGTTATTAGTCATTGGTCATTAGTCATTGGTCATTAGTCATTGGTCATTAGTCATTGGTCATTAGTCATTGGTCATTA
>NZ_JAUBPT010000105.1:0-27976 GCF_036700905.1 Microcoleus sp. S13_C3
GAAGCTAAGTGTCGGTTTTCCCCAAAAGCGGCGCACCTTATCATACTTTTGTATATTTGCAAAATCGGGATGCTCCCAAAGCAATCACTTCAATTTCACTATCATATTTAACTTCAAAGTGTGTATTAAACTTCCCAATAACGTATTTAGAACGAGAAATTGGCAATATGGATAGATGATTGTCTCGAAAGATATCTGGCAAATTAACCGAGTGATCGAACTTTGCCATCAGCCTGCTTTCTCTTTCCTTATTAATTTGAGGCGATTCTATTTCAAAAAAACCATTTTTATCTAGCTCTTCTAATATATTATGCCTTTCAAATAGTGTTTCCCAAGCTCTATCGTTTGCAGTCTTCTTGGTTTTACTCATATTTATTGATCCTGAGATTCATAATTTAAAACTAATAATTCATCAACCATACCTCTTTTCAAGGCGTTTGAGTTTATACTTCTCGTTGCCCTAACTTGTTTGGTTGTATCCTGATAATGCTTGTACAAGTCCCGAATAAAATCCGTACAAGAATTACTCATCATCACCTTGCAACCTTTGACAGTTAGATCGTCAAAAACTTTTTTGAGTCGTTCTTGTTCGTTTCTATTAAAGCCATTTACATCATATCCAGTAAAAGAAGCTGTTTCCGAAACAGGATCATAAGGAGGATCGAAATAAACAAAATCTCCTCTCTTGGCATCTTTAACAGCCTCTGCAAAATCCTGATTTAATAGTGTGATATCATTGCTATTTAAATATTTGTTCACAGCTCTTAAAACAGCGTCATCTAAGAAATTGGGATTTTTATATCTACCAAATGGAACATTAAACTGACCTTGGGAATTAACCCTAAACAAACCATTATAGCAAGTTTTATTTAGATAAATGATTCGTGCTGCTTTTTCCACTTCCGACAAACTTGCATATTTTTTCATTGAACGATCTAAGTCTCTCATCTCATAATAAGACGTTTCGCTATTGCTATATTTATCCTTGCTTAATTCCTCCATCAGCTCATCTAAGGAGTCTTTGATTACTTTATAGCAGTTAATCAGTTCTTTATTGCTATCATTGATAACAGCTTTTTGGGGCTGTAACTGAAACAAGAGTGCGCCTCCACCTATGAAAGGTTCATAGTATGTATGTTTGCTTATCCGCTTGGGAACATACTTAACAATTTCTGGCAATAATTGTCTTTTACCTCCTGCCCATTTCAAGAAAGGTCTTACTAACGGATTTTTCCCTCTTACTAACGTATCGCTTTTCACTCAGATGCCTCTAACGCTACTATCAAATAACAATACATTATAAGTTGAATTTTAGTTCAAGTCAAGAGGAAAGGGTGATATGGATTCAAGGTGTAAGTCGCACTTAAATATAGCGACAAAAGCACCTTGACATAAATCTATTCCTCTGATATGTCTGGGAAAACAATCTGAATTAAGCCGATCGCACTTCGATCAGTCCCCTATCAAAAACCCGTTTGTCAGTACCGATAGAACTGACAAACATCCGGTCTTCATAGACATCAAACGTCGCAAAACTCAGGCGGCTAGCAGAATACTCCGTCCACTCAGAACGCCCCACCGGACGAGTGCCCGCGCCCGCACCGCAAATTAAATAAGTCGTACCGTTAATCGAGCGAGTGCGTTCGTAACTGTGCTCGTGTCCGTTGATATAAAGCTGCACGCCATACTTTTGAAACAAAGCCGCCAAAGTCTTAATAAAAGATTGATTCGATCCGTACACGCCAGAGGAATAAATCGGGTGGTGGCCGAACACAACTTTCCAAGGTGCGGTGCTCTGAGTCAACTCTTTTTCCAGCCAAACAAGCTGATTTTCCCAGTCAGCATTGTGATTGGTATCTAAAGCAAAAAACTGTACTGGATCTCGCCGAAAAGTATAGTAGCGACCTTGCATATTAAAACCCGCATATTTAACTTGCGGGTCGCCGTTAGCAGTGCGGATGTCGTGATTTCCCAGACAAGCATAAAATTTTACACCTTGCTGCAATAACGCCTGATAAGGCCGCTCGAAAACAGCATTAATTTTTTCAAATTCGCCGTTATTGTAGATATTGTCGCCGGCGAGAACAGCAACATTAAAAGGGTTTTCCCGGTGATATTGCGCCATCGCCTCAGCCACAGCATACTGACCTTCAGCGCCGGTACCGGTGTCGGCTACCGAAATAAAGCGTAAAATAGGCGGTGAGGCCGGCAAAGGGACGATCGCCCTTTCTGCCTCAACGTTAGAAGGCATAGCAGCTTTGGCGTCTGTACCCCAGGCAGTCCGAAGCTGAAACATTTTCCAGACTCCGGCCAAACCTAAGCTGCTGAGACTGCCTAAAATTAGAAAGTGACGACGTTTGATGCTCATTTTGATTCAGTTACAACTAATGAAATGATAAATTAAGGTTGAGATGGCTCAACTAAAAATTTATCGCTTTTAGATATATTTGCAACGCCCCAAGGCAGAGAAAATGTCAGAAGAACAACTAAACCAACCAACTCCAGAACCCTCTCAATCTCCGACACCGGAGGTTGATTCGGCCGCCAAGTCTGCCCCCACTGGCAGCAAAACTCAAAATGCCAGCAGCGCGGTTCCCAAAAATCAGAGAATCAAAACTTTGATGGCATCGATTGGGAATTTGGGAAAAAAAGGTAAAAAAGTACCAGCCGAACCCTCGTTGCAGCAAGAAAAGCCGATCGCGCCCACCGCTTCTGACTCAGCAACAGTAACTCCTGCGGCTGTTGCTGCGGAAGTTAACAGCGTGCCACCAAAAGTTGCTGTAAAAGTTGAGAAAAAGCCTGTATCCCAACGCAGGGAAGGAAGCTTTTTACAGAACGTCGGTGTACTTTGGCAAAGTATTGTGCGGCTAGTGCGATCGCTACTGCCACCATCTACGAACCAGAAGCTGTCAGATCCAATTTTAAACGCCGCCCTAGCAGCAATTCTAATCGTTGCAGTCGGTTTAACTCTCAACAGTTTCTCGCCAAAACCGCCGGAGAAAGTAGCAAAAGTGCCTCTCCCAGCAGCGCAGCAGCCGTCGCCAACTTTTGGCGATTTTGTGGCGTCGGGAACGCCGAAATCCCCAGAGGCGATCGTACCATCTGAGCCAATCTCTGCTAAATTCAAAAGCAAGTTGCCCGATTTAGTGGCGCCGGAAAAACCCCAACCAGTAGAACTTATCCCACCGCCACCGCTGACGCCCGAACAGTCTCTGATTGCTGCGATTCAAAATCAAGTTACTGAGATTAAGAATCGACTGGGCGGCGGTTTAGTTGAGTCTGTTCAAGCGAATTTTTCCAGCAGCATTTTGACAGTAAAAGTCGCTGAAGATTGGTACAAACTCAGCGAAGTTGAGCAAAATCAACTAGCAACGAAGATGTGGAAGGAGGCTAACTCACTCGATTTCAGCAAGTTAGAAATTGCGAATAGGGAAGGCAAGTTAATAGCTAGAAGTCCGGTTGTTGGTTCGGAAATGATTATTTTAGAGAGAGGGATTAATTAGAATTTAAATAGTCTGTATCTATACACCATCTTACCAGCCTTAAAGTCCAGGACGCAGCACCTAATTATGTAGGTGTGCAGTGCACACCTTACCGCTGTTGATTTCTTTGAGGATATTGAACTTGTTTCAAATCCGAAAGAATGCTACCATTCAATTAGTTAACTTTGAGGAAAATTGAAAAATGACAATTTTAACTCAAGTCGAACAACTAGAAATTGAATATCCCAGCAGCGACGGAGAGCCGATGGCTGAAAGCGACATCACGCGCGATTACATGACTTACAGCGTTGAATCGGTCAAGCTTTACTTTCAAGAACGTTCTGATGTTTACGTGTCAGCCAATTCTTTCATTTATTATGAACAAGGGAATAACCAAGCGGTTGTTGCTCCCGATATTTATGTGGTGTTTGGAGTGGCTAACCGCAAAAGGGATAATTATAAAGTTTGGGAAGAAGGCGGAATTACTCCCGATTTTGTGTTAGAAATTACTTCGGAAACAACTCAGACGAAAGACCAAGAAACTAAACCGGAAATTTATCAGGCTTTGGGAGTTAGGGAATACTTTCAGTACGATCCGTCGGGAGATTATCTGAACCCAATTTTACAGGGAGTACGTTTGATAAACAATCAGTACGAGCCGATTGCAGCCAACAATATCGCTTTCGATACGCTGTGGTTGTTCAGTGAAGTGCTGGGACTCGAATTGCATCTAATTTCAGGAGAATTGAGGTTTAGAGTTCCTGAAACCGGTGAGTTTTTGAAGACTCACAAGGAAGAAAACCTGGGACGACTGGCCGAGCAACAAGCACGACTGGCCGCGGAGTCAACATTGCGCCAGCTCGTAACTCAACTCTTAAATTCTGGAATGAATCTGGAACAGGTAGCCCAAATGATGAATTTATCAACCGTGGAAGTGAGACGATTGATAGGGGAAAACTTTTGATCGATCGCACTTTTCCCAGATATCTTGGAAAAGTGCGATCGAAGTATGGGACAAAATGTGAACAGTCAACAGTCAACAGTCAACTATTAACTAATGACTAGAGAGGCTTATTAGTAGGTTTAAAACCCTGCTTTTGAAAATAGGTTCTAAATACGTCTAGAGCAATTGGTGCCGCCGATACTGCACCAAATCCCCCCCCTTCAACGATAACTGCGATCGCAACTTCAGGTTTGTCAGCAGGAGCAAAACCTACATACATAGAATTGTCAGGATGACCGGGCATTTCCACAGTCCCAGTCTTACCAGCACTTAAAGGAATAGTACCGTCATTCATGCCGCGGCCTGTACCTTTTTTCACAACGTCCATCAATCCCTGGCGAACGATGTTTAAAGTTGCAGGCTTAATACCTGTTGGAATTTTTTTAGTTATAGGAGTATTGGTTTGAGAAGCCAATAAATGCGGCTGAACTCGCCAACCGCCATTAGCAATAGTTGATACCATCACAGCCAATTCTAGGGGAGTACAAAGTACCAAACCTTGACCGATCGACATTGTTACCGTATCGCCAACATACCAATCTTCCCCATACATTTTCTGTTTCTCTGCTGGGATCGGAACTTGACCGTGATTGGCGCCGTCTATCCCCAAAAGATCTAAATTAATAGTACCGCCAATGCCCATTTTTTTTGCCCATTTCGCCATTTCTTCCGGCCCTGCAGCCATACCTACTTGATAGAAAAACGTATTGCTGCTGTAGGCTAAAGCATCGCGGAAACCGATAACGCCGTAACCGGCGCCGTGTTCGTTAAAGGAAATTCCGCCGATGTTAATTGAAGCAGAACTTACCAAAGTAGAGTCCGGAGAAAACTTGCCAGACTCCATCCCGGCTACAGAAGTTACAATCTTAAAAGTGCTGCCGACTGGATAGCCTTGAACGGCCCGATTTAAAAATGGTTTGTCTGGCCCTTGCAGCCGATCCCATTCTTTTTGACTTACCTTGCGGGTGAAAATATTGGGGTCAAATGTCGGCCAACTAGCCATTGTTAAAAGAGCGCCGGTTTTCACGTCGATCGCCACAACTGCACCCAGGCGATCGCCCAAAGCTTTTTCCGCAGTTTTCTGCATATCTAAATCTAAAGTTAGCTGCACGGGTTTGCCGGGAATAGGGTCTTTGACACCTAAATCTTGGATTTCTTCGCCCTTAGCATTCACCTCGATTAAACGGTTTCCCCAAACGCCCTCTAAAGTTGAATTGGCTAATTTTTCCACTCCCATTTGACCGACGATCATTCCCATAGGATATGCAGGATTAGCTTTTAATTGCTCTAAACTAGCTTCGCCGACGTATCCCAAAAGGTGAGCTGCTAATTGCTGGTTGGGATTGTCTCGGCTCGATTCTACGCGAATTTCAACTCCCCGCAAAGTATTAGCTTGTTCTCCCAACGCGACGAAAGTACCGACATCGATATCCTTACTAATTCGCACTGGCAGGGCCGATCTGTAGCCAGCGGCATCGATTTTTTTGATAATTTCGGCCGCGGGAAGTTTGACGATCGGGCCCAGTGTAGCGGCGATCTCTTGCCACTCCTTGGTCGATCGCTCTTTTGGCCACACATAGACCGATCGAGATACGCGGTTGGCCGCAAAAATTTTGCCGTTGCGGTCTAAAATTTGACCGCGATTCGCTGCCACTGAAACAGGGCGAATGCGGTTATTTTCCGCCCGTTGTCGGTTGTAGGCTCCCTGTACCAGTTGCAGTTCGGCTAGACGAAATATTGGTAGCGCCATCAAGGTAGTGACGATCAGCATAAAAATCATAACTTGGAGCGATCGGCTGCGTTGCCGTGAAGCATTGTCCAAGCCATTTTTGTCGAATCGGACTTGAGAGTTAAAAGAAAAATCGCCAGCCATATTAATTAATCTGCTCTTTTTATTCAACTAACAGGTTGATACGGTTCCCATCCGGATTATTGGGCTGAGAATACAGGGATTATAACTTCTAACTCTTTAGTGACAGACATAAATTCTGTCGGTTGGCAGACGAATCCGCCAGATTGTTTAATTAAGGTCGATCTTAATCAGGCTTTTCTGACAATTCAACTGTTAAGGAGGTAGGGGCGCTTTGGAACCGATCGATTTTTTGATTGCTTGGCTGGTGACGGGCAGCAGCTTGCTGCTAATTTCTCAACTCCCGATCGGCGTAGAAATTGACAGCACACCGAAAGCAGTAATTTCCGCTGCGGTTTTGGGAATGTTGAATGTTTTAATTTTGCCAATTCTGAAAGCAGTTTTTTTCGTGCCGAACTTGCTGACGCTGGGATTGCTTTCCGGCGTGTTTGCTTTTGTAATGAACGTGATTGTTTTTGCCTCGGCTGCAAAGTTAGTGGAAGGATTTAGTTTGCGGATGGGTCTTTGGAGCGCGGTACTGGGGGCGATCGCCTTGGCTGTAGTTAGCAGCTTTATCAACGGCGCACTGATTTAGCAACTTCCCCGGATAAAGGGCGATTGAAATCGCCCGATATTTCCCACCCTTAGCTGGCGCGTTTCCTGTGCCTACAACCGATTTCTATCGCTGAATATTTCTTCTCCCTTCTTCCTTCAATCCGTTACATCCGTTACATCCGTCGAGCGAATCCGTTGCCGAACTTCCTTCAATCCGTTACATCCGTCGAGCGAATCCGTTGCCGAACTTCCTTCAATCCGTTACATCCGTTACATCCGTCGAGCGAATCCGTTGCCGAACTTACTTCCCCATCAGCGACTTATAGGCTGTCACCTTAAGATCGATCCCAGTAATATCTGTCCCCACAACAACAGCCACCGCTCCTAAATCCAAGGCTTTTTTAGCCATTTCCGGCCCCGATATCCCGCCTTCGCAGATAACGGGAACCTTAAGCTTTTCTACCATTTCCGCAACCAAATCAAATCCCGGCGGCGACAAATTTTCCGTCTGGGCAGTATAGCCAAAAAGAGTAGTTGCTACAGTATCTGCACCAGCTTCGGCTGCCGCGATCGCAGCTTCTATTGTATCTACATCCGCCATCACTAATTTGCCCAATTCACGGTGAATTCGCCCGATTAATGTCTTTAAGTCTTCGCCACCAGCAGGACGATTTCTCTCAGTAGCATCAACGGCGATAATATCGGCTCCAGAAGCGGCGATCGCCCGCGCGTCTTCAAACCGAGGAGTAATGTAAATCTCGCATCCCGGCAATTGCTGCTTCCAAATCCCAATTATGGGAGCGGATATCTGTTTTCGCACCGCCGCAATGTGAGCCGGAGTGTCAATCCGCACGCCCGATGCACCTCGATTGATAGCGGTTCGAGCCATTGCCGCAATTACGATCGGATCGTGCAGCGGCGAATCAGCAGGTGCTTGACAAGAAACAATTAATCCTGTAGGAATTTGACAATTAATCATGGGGAATTGGGAATGGGGAATTGGGCATCGGGCATGGGGCATCGGGCATGGGGCATCGGGCATCGGGCATCGGGCATCGGGCTTTTTTTGTAATTTATTCCCTGTGCCCTATTGAACTCAAATAAGCGTTAAGTTTTGGTAGTAATTTATCGACAATTGGTTTAAATTTGCTTACTTCTTCGCTTGTTATAAGTTGTCTAGCATAGGCTAATCTTAACCAGTTTACTGTTTCGTACAAAGAGCCTCTCGCAATTTTTACAAAACGCCGATTATCTTGGTCATTATAACGACCTCTGCCTTCAGCAATATTAGCACAGACACTATCAGCAGACCGAACGATCTGTTTGCCCATCGTATCTTTTGTGAAATTATCCCATTTTTTAACAATTTCCCAAATCTGATTCGCCAAACTTTCCGCCAACTTATAAACCTCTAATTCCTCAAAATCAGGTCTTCCCATAATTACCTAAAAAACTCAATTATATTAAATGCCCCATGCCCAATGCCCAATGCCCCATCCCCCATGCCCCATCCCCCATGCCCCATCCCCAATGCCCCATCCCCAATGCCCAATGCCCCATCCCCAATGCCCCATGCCCCATGCCCCATCCCCAATGCCCCATCCCCAATGCCCCATCCCCAATGCCCGATGCCCCATGCCCGATGCCCGATGCCCCATGCCCCATGCCCAATTACCCATTACCAATCCCAGCCATTAAAGAAATAATTTTGTCCAGCAATTGCTCAGGGTGAATCGGTTTAGCCAAACAATCGTTAGCTCCCGCCGTCACGAAAGATATCTGATCTGGCGGGATTTCATTAGCGCTTAAGGCCAGAATTTTGATATTTTCAGTAGCGGGTTTTTGGCGCAGTTGGTGAATTATTTCGCAGCCATTCATACCGGGCAAACGCATAGCGACGATCACAGCATTGGGCTGCAAAAGTTCAATTTGTTCCACCGCCGCCGAACCTTCAATCATCCACACCACTTGCATTCCTGCGACAGTCAGGATATCGCAAATCAGCATGGCAGTTTCTTCATCTTCTTCGACGAGCACGAGGCTGCCCCGCAAGGAGGAAGAATGCAGGGGTAAAGATGAATTCGATTTTTCATATTTAAATTTTGTGGATTCATCTTTGCTTTGAGTTTGAATTGGTATAAAAACGGTAAAAGTAGAGCCGACATCAACTGTAGAGTTAACTTCGATCGCACCGCCGTGAAGCTCTACTAACTGTTTAGTTAAAGCCAATCCCAGACCGGTGCCGCCGTATTCGCGGCGGTAGGGAGAATCTAACTGCTGGAATTTTTGAAACAACAGCGATCGCTGATTTTCGGGAATTCCAATGCCGGTATCTTTGATTTGAAAAACAGCGGTGCTGCCAGCAGGTGCAGTACCGGGCTGCCGCCCTGCAGGCGTTCGATTTTTATCTTCTGTCACCCAAACTCGCAGGATGACTTGCCCGCCTTCGGGAGTAAATTTAATCGCATTTCCTAAAAGATTGAAGAGAATTTGTCTCAAGCGGCGCGGGTCAGCGATGAAGCGATCGCACTCTTGTTTGATCCGCTGTTCTTGCACCAGTTCCACACCTTTAGCCGCAGCTTTTTCTTTGAGGGCGTGCAGACTCTGAGAAGCTAATTTAGAAATTGAAAATTCACTAATTTTTAATACTGCTTTTCCCGCTTCTACTTGCGATAAATCTAAAATATCGTTAATTAATTCTAATAAGTGGTCGCCGCTGTCTCGGATAGTTTGCAGGTACTGCCGCTGCTTTTGTATCGGCACTTCTTTACTGCCCACTTTGCCGTAAGACCACCGCAGCAGCGTGTCGGAAATGCCGATGACGCAGGTGAGAGGAGTCCGCAATTCGTGGCTCATAGCTGCCAAAAATTCGCTCTTGGCGAGGCTGGCAGACTGGGCGGCAACCAATGCATCGCGCAGTTCTCGCGTGCGCTCTATTACGCGCTGTTCAGAGGTGCGCTTTTGCTGCTGGACTTGTGCATAAAGTTCGGCTTGGTAAATGGCGATCGCCAAATGTTCTGCTATTTGTCGCAAAAAAGTTTTTTTGCTTTCTTCCCACTCCCGAAAAGTACACTGGTGGGCAATTAGCAGCCCCCACAAGTCGTCTTGAACTACGATCGGCACTAGCAACTTTGCCCGCACCTTCGCCCGTCGCATCAACTCTAAAAAACAAGGCTGTGAAGAGTAAGTTGTTTCCACATCCGCGACGCACAAAGCCAAACCTTTGCGATATTTCTCTCGGTCAATGACTCCCTGGGTAAAACACTGCGCGTCTTCAGTAAAATTCAGTACAGACGAGATAGCATCGTTGGCTAAAGCTTCGTAGGTAACGCGACCTAAATACAAGTAAGACGCGGAATTTTCTTGGAGTTCGCCAGACCCAGAAACCGCCGCAGGTATTTCTTTAGCTAACTCGCCCTTGTGCGGCGCGGACACTTTTTCAAATTGATAAATTAACAGGCGATCGACCTCCAAAAACTCTCGCACTTGCTCGACTGCTTTTGACAAAATTACAGGCAATTCCAAACTCTGGCGGATTTGAGTTGTCACCTGATTCAAAAGTCGCTCTTGTTCAAGCTGTTGCTGCAAAGCATCTTCCACTGGCTGACAAAATGAAATGCAGGGACTGGCAATTTGTAATTGATTTACGGCTTCGGCAATCTGGCTTTGTAGTGTTTCGGGATCTATAACTTTGGGTGCGGATTTTCCCTCTATTTCTGTTTGGCTGTGTAGGGGCGGGCGATTATTTGGGCTGGCATTGGCAGCGAGAATATCCAGCAAATTTAGGGTGAATTCGCTTTGCAGAACGGCCGAGTTGGGCTGTATATTTTTTATTGCTTGTTTGAGGGCGGGAATGTCAATTGGCCACGAGGGTGCGGGCGTTATTTCTGCGAGTTTGTCTGCAAGGGGAGACAGGAAATTGGCGATCGCCCCGGGGTCGAAAGTCAACTGCACATTCAATTGCGAATGGAGATTTTTTTCGCTGTGCTTGTGTCCGTTGGTTGCGAACTCATCTAATAGATTGCCCCGCAGCAGGGCGCTAAAATGCTCTGATACCACTGCTGCAAACCTTTCCGACGAATTTTCCAGATTTTGAGAATCAGCCATCGCATCGTCGGTGAGCCAAATCGCCCCTGGGATTTCAGCCATTTGCTGTAACAACTGGTAAGCAGCCTCAAAGGTTGCTAGCGGCAAAGTCCGATTTAAGGTTTTTGGTTTCAATCTAAATATTTTCCCGGTTGACAGTTAAAGAACAAAATTTGAATGCCCCTGTTGTGAGGACGGAACCTGGGGCACAACAGGCGTGGCCGATCCAACAAGTTGAGATGACAGTAGTCAGAAAGTAGGTAATAGAAGGCCCCAGGGTCCGAGAGCTAATTTCTCCCTATAAGTAGTAGTTCCGAATTAATTACACAATATTTCTACTGAAACCCTTGCCTAGCAAGGAGTCTTTATGTAATTAATTTTGTGTGGTTACTTAGTTGTCCTCTTTCTTCTGGGCTAGTGACCCCCGCTTCAGCGCTTTACGAGCGCGAAAGCGGTAGGAGGAAACGGGGGGAAGGGATACGGCTGTATAATCGATCGCTTCTGGTTGTGTTTGTGAACTGGGTTGTTGATGGAAACTAAGCAATTCCACTCCCATTGCTGGGGTGAAGTTAGCACGCGCCTTTGTTTTCTGAGCTGATTCGGCTAATGGCACGTCCTTAACCCAAATAAAAATGTTTAACCCTTAACGACAGAACATGGGACTAGCTACGTATCCGCTTGGTGTCATTACTCAAAAAACCTAGACATCAAAGGTGTCAGGCTGCTCAACTGAAAATGAAGTTTTAGGCCCGAAGCCCAGTCACTTCCGTGCTGGGTCGTTGACTACTTTCAACAATCTTATTCCAGTATTGTAAAACTTCGTTGAGTTTATAAGCAATTATAAACAAGAATGGTATCATATCGCTATGAGTGTTGAACAAGAAATACGCACAGCCCAAAGAAGGGAAGTCTCAAATGCAGCTAACAGAGAGGCACATCATTAAATCCACGGAACATCGTTTCGCCCAAATTGACGAACTAGCTTTCAAGTCCAAAAACCTCTACAATGCCGCCAATTACGTCATTCGTCAGAGCTTTATTTATGGATGGGGTTATGTCAGTTATAACGAAATGAACCGATTGATGAAGTCTCATGAAGCCTACAAGGCTTTGCCTGCTAAAGTAAGTCAGCAAATCTTGATGGTGCTAGACAAGAATTGGAAATCGTTTTTTGAAGCCGTTAAAGCTTACAAAGCTGACTCTTCAAGATTCACGGGTAGCCCAAAATTGCCAAAGTACAAAGATAAGACTAAAGGGCGAAACCTTCTCGTCTACACGATTCAAGCAATTAGCAGCAAACAGTTGAAGAAAGGAATCATTAAACTTTCCGGCACTGAAATTTCAATTAAAACCCAACTAAATCCCAACCAGATTTGTCAAGTTAGACTGGTTCCGAAATGTGATTCCTATGTAATTGAGGTGATTTATGATGAAGCGGAGTCCACCCTTGGCAATGCCAACTCTGTAGCTAGTATTGATTTGGGACTGGATAATTTAGTGGCGTTAACTTCAAATCAACCGGGATTTATCCCTTTGTTGATTAACGGGCGACCATTGAAATCGATTAACCAGTTCTACAATAAGCGTCAAGCACGATTGCAATCCCAGTTAAAAGGGAATCGCAAAACTTCGCCCCGCATTCAGCGCTTAACTCGCTGTCGCAATCAAAAAGTTGATAATTACTTACATCATGCTAGCCGTCTAATTATTAACCTTTTGCTCACCAAGCAGATTGGGACGCTAGTAATTGGCAAGAACGCGCAGTGGAAAACAGAAATCGAGTTAGGGAAGCAAACCAATCAAAACTTTGTTAGTATTCCTCACTCTCGATTAATTGAAATGTTGGAGTACAAAGCTCGGTTGGCGGGAATCACAGTAATTGTGCAGGAAGAATCCTACACATCCCGATCCAGTTTTTTAGGTTTAGACCCAATTCCTGTTTATGGAAAAACAGAAAAAGAGCCTGTGTTTACTGGGAAACGGATTAAGCGGGGTTTGTACAAAACGTCGAGTGGTCAGCTAATTAATTCCGATGTGAATGCAGCGTACAATATCCTCAGAAAAGCAATCCCAAATGCCTTCAGCAATGGGATAGGGAGCTGCGTAGTTCAGCCGAGGCGGGTCGATCCGCTCAAAGCAAAAGTGAAAGGGGAGGGACTTAACGCCTCCCATGTTTATAAATGACTATACTTTTGCCAGCTATAATATTAATATATAATTTGTTAACTTGTACTTAACACTATCCGGGTAAATGAGCAATCCAACTCAACTCACCCCCGATTTCACGATCGGACATCTGCCGTGTCACGACTTCCAAGTGAGCGCTACAACTCTAGGACAGGTAGTGGCTGAAAGATTTGAGCAAGAACCAGACCTGCCGGGAGTCATTATTACTCATGAATCACAGGTATTGGGCATGATTTCTCGCGTCAAATTTCGAGAGCAAATGAGTTTTCCAGATCGCGTAGAACTTTACGGGTCACACCCGATTCGAGCCTTGTTAGATTTTATTAGAATTCCGCCTTTGCTGCTTTCGGAAAACTGGAAAGTTGAGGATGCCGTCCAAGCGTCTTTCCACAGGCACAAAGACTTGATTTATGAACCGATTATTGTGGTAAGGGAAGACCATAGCCACCACCTTTTGGACGTTCATACTCTGGTGATTGCCCAGTCTAAGCATTTAGCGCAAGCTAACAAACTTATTCAAAAATACCGAGTAGAAAGACACAAGTATTTGGCGCTACTTCAACAAGAACAGGCTAAGGTTCACGAATGTAATGAGCTTTTAAAAATCCAACAACGTCAAACAGAAAAATTGCATACCAATCCCAGTTCCCAGCAAGTGGCACTGGTCAAACAAGCTGAAGAAATTGCTCAAATGAATCAGCGATTTGTGAGGATTGCGAAACTGATTTCTTCCGAAGGTCGCCAAGCATTTCAAGCTACTTTTCAAGGCGCTAATTCTATTTGCAACAATACAGATAAAATTTTGGGCGTGGGCAAAGCAATAGCTAATGATTTAGAAACGGTTAACCGCACTTCCCGAACCATCCGGGAGGCGATCGAACAAGTCAGGCATTTAGCAGTACAGGTGGCTGTAGTGACCAATCAAATGGGAAGTCAGCCCAGCGGTCTGAGCAAAGTGAGTCTAGAAATTGGCAGACTGGCAAGTAAAACTTTTGAATTGGGGACTCAAATGGAGCAAATTGCCAGCCGGTTTAAACTTCGAGTTCACGAAATCACGGAGGCAGCAAGAGCGGGTGCTAATGTGGCTAAATCCGTGACGATCAAGATCGATCGCGCAGAAATGGCCCTGTTAGAGTTGGAAGAATTAATAGCGGAAAAAAATTTCAATTCCTTGACCGCTATCCAAGAACCTTTGGCCGGCATAAAAAGTGTTACCGCTGATTCTTTAGTTCGAGAGACAGAACACGCCGAGGTTACGGTTTCCGAGTTGGAAGACTTAGTTAAACATCAAGATTCCTCGCAATATCTGATTCAAAAGATTCAGCAGGCGCTGAAGTCCAAAAAGCCATAAAATTCCAGCGTGAATCTAATGAAATATTTCGAGAAGAAAACAAACAAAATAAAAATATAGCGGTTCTCAAAAAAGTGAGGTATGCCCTATGCTCTATGCCCTATGCCCACGGAGCCCTATGCCCATGAGTACCTCATATTTCTGAGAAAGGCTATAATAATTGACTATTATCCTCTTTGTCAAAGACTATTTGTTATACTGAAGGTGGGGAAATTTTAAATGGGGTTGTATAAAGGCTATTTAATTAGCCCCAAAAACCGATAAAAAGTTCTAAGAATAGTTGGAATGACAGGTGAGGTTTATGAAAATCCTGCTGGTAGAAGATGACACAGTTACAGTCAGTTTGCTGACTCAAGCGCTGAACTCTCACAATTACAATGTGAATGCGGCTGCCGACGGTGAAACAGCGTTGCATTTGGTGCAGGCATACGATTACGACATGATTGTTTTGGATGTGCTGATTCCTAAACTCGACGGCATTAGTTTGTGTCGGAAATTGCGATCGTCCGGCTGCCAAATGCCGATTTTACTGCTGACAGCGCTAGATAGCAGCAACGATCGAGTCCAAGGTTTAGAGGCGGGTGCAGACGATTATGTGGTCAAACCCTTTAATCTCGAAGAATTAATCGCTCGAATTCGGGCTTTGCTGCGCCGGGGTAAGACAACTTTGTCGAGTACAAATTTGACCTGGGAAAAACTGCAAGTCAACCCGGACACTACGGAAGTAACTTATGCCGAAAAAGTGCTGCACTTGACTCCCAAAGAGTACAATTTGCTAGAACTTTTCCTGAGAAATCCTCGGCGCATTTTCAGTCGCAGCGCCATCCTCGATCGCATTTGGTCGGCCGGCGAATTTCCTCAAGAAGAAGCCGTTACCGCTCACATCAAGGGGCTGCGGCAGAAGCTGAAAGCAGCCGGGATGACTGTAGATTTAGTGGAAACCGTGTACGGATTGGGCTATCGGCTCAAAAGTCTGCCGGAGGAGATTGAGAGCCAACAAGTTGGGCAGGAAACGCCAGAAACTGCTAAAACTCAAGAGACTTTATCTACTGAATCCAGCGGAGCGAGCCAGGAATTAACCAATGACGAGCGCCGTCTCAAAGTCTTGAATGCGATTGCCCAAATGCGGGAAAATTTAAAAGCTAATTTTATAGAAAAGGTGGCGATATTCGATCGCGCGATCGCTCAACTGAAAAACGGAACCTTGGAGGGTGAACTGCGCGAGCAAGCCCAGGCTCAAGCTCACAAATTAGTCGGTTCTTTGGGAACGTTAGGGCTGCCGCAAGGTTCGGAAGTTGCGCGCCAGATAGAACATTTGTTCAAGGCCCAAAACATCTGGAAACCGGATACGGCTCAGCAGATTGAAGGATTTCTGCAAAAGCTCACACAGATATTCGATCGCCCGTCGCCTGAACCAGAAGGCGATTTGGTTCCTGCGGTTTCCCAAAAGCGCCGAATCCTGATTGTTGATGATGATACTTTTGGGATCGATCGACTGAAAACAGTAGCATCCGGTTCCGGCTTCCACATAGAAGTCGCCAACTCTCCGCAAGCGGCAAGAAATGCCATTTCTCAACAGCCTCCCGACGCGATTTTGCTGGATTTGACATTTTCCCGATCTCAGGAAAACGGACTTTCTCTCCTAGCCGAACTCCGCAGTGAAAAGCCCGAAATTCCGGTGATGGTTTTTAGCGAGTACAATCAATTGAGCGATCGAATAGAAGTTGCTCGTTTGGGAGCTTCGGGCTTTTTACACAAATCTATACCCCCAGCAGATATACTCAAAGCAGTCGCCCAACTAATCGACCAGACTGGCCCTGCTGAAGCTAAAGTTATGGTGGTAGACGATGACGTGGATCTATTGGCTGCACTGCAAGTGATTCTACAACCTTGGGGATTTCACGTAACAACATTGGACGATCCCGAAAAGTTCTGGGAGGTACTCGAAACAACTTGTCCGGATTTGCTAATTTTAGATGTGGAGATGCCCGGTTACAGCGGTATCGAGCTGTGTTTGGCAGTTCGCAACGATTTGCGCTGGAGCAAGCTCCCCGTGCTATTTTTGACAGCTCATTCCGAATCGGAAATAGTGCGCCAAATGTTTGTCGCAGGTGCTGACGACTACGTGAACAAGCCGATCGTGAAACCGGAATTAATTGCTCGCCTCCTGAATCGTTTGGAGCGGACTCAACTGAGAAACAGACTGGCTCAGGCACAGCGCTAATCCCATTTTAGATTGAAAAAATTAAAAAATTCAAGAATTGAAGAAGTGGGAATGACTGATGAGATATGGGTTTCGATCGCGTATCTAGACTTATATTATTTTTTTTGAATGGGATAACTAGAAGCAAATATGCAGTGCGTGTCCGAAACAAATCAGGAAGCCTTAGCCAAGACAGGGGATTGTTAGATGGTGTGATTGCGACGCGGTGCTGTTGATTGATGCTAGCCCGCCGATCGAGAACACAGACGGGAGCATCTCACTTATGCAGCCCTCCGCTAGAAATAGGAGCCAGGAGTCAGGAGTCAGGAGTCAGGAGGAAAGAAGAAGAAGGAAGAAGGAAGGAGGAAGAAGGAAGGAGGAAAGAAGAAGAAGGAAGAAGGAAGGAGGAAGAAGGAAGGAGCCATAATAAGTGTTTTTACAAATATGAGATGCTCCCACACAGGCTAATTTAGAGAAGTATTAATCAGATGAAAGCAATGGTATTGCCCTCAGACACAGGCACTCTCAATAACAGCGACTGCGAACTAATTTACGCTCTGGGTTCCATTCAACCTCACGGCATCCTTTTGGTGCTGGAATCTCCGGCGTTGAAAATTTTGCAAGTTAGCAACAATACTTTTGAGGCGATGGGCCTTTACCCCGAACAACTTTTGGATAAATTTTTAGAGGAATTTGTCGAGACTGAGGAAATTGAGGCTATTGAAAAAGCTTTATTTGAAAACGACCAACAACGTAACGGTATCAGATTATCATTCAAAAGTCAAGACCGCCAGTCTTTTTTTGAGGGGACGCTACATCAATCAAATTCAGCATTAATTGTTGAACTAGAGTCGGTGGTTTCCCCAAAAACGAGCGATTGTTTCAATTGTTATAATTTAGTCCAAGAGCCGATCGACAAAATCCACAAAACACCAAACCTGCAAGTGCTGTGTCAGACAGCAGTTGAAGAAGTGCGGAGGATAATCGGTTTCGATCGAGCGATCGTCTATCAATTTGATGCCACCGGGGCGGGGGAAGTTGTCGCCGAAGACAAAGTAGAAAGTTTGGCTCCTTTATTGGGACTGCACTATCCGGCTACCGATATTCCCCCCCAAGCAAGAAACCTCTTCAACATGAATTTAATTCGGTTTATTCCCGATATTAACTGTCAGCCTGTCGAACTAATTCCTCACTGCAATCCGCTGACGGGTAGCCCTTTATATCTGGGCTGCTCTTTGTTGAGAACAGTTTCGCCTTGCCACGTTCAATATCTCAAAAATATGAACGTTGCCGCTAGCATGACCCTGACATTAATCAAAGATAAAAAACTCTGGGGATTGATTGCCTGTCACCATCCAACACGAAAGTATGTCAACTACGAAACAAGAACCGCTTGCGAACTGCTAGCCAAGTTTGTGAATCTAGAACTCAGCTATAAACAAGATAGCGAAGACCGGGAATATGCAATTTATTTAAAAGCACTTTGCCAAAAATTTATCACGGAGATTTATCAAAAAAACTGCTTTGTAGAAGGTTTACTAACATACCGAGATGAATTGCTGGCATTAGTGGGTGCTACTGGTGGAGTTGTGTGTGCCAATGAAAATTTAACAACCATCGGGCAAACCCCGGAATTGGTAGAAATAGAAAACTTAATTGCTTGGATAAAAAGTCAAATAAATAATGAGGTTTTTTATACAGATTCTCTCTCAAAACTGTATCCGCCCGCCGAGAATTTTCAAGAAGTTGCTAGCGGTTTATTGGTGCTCGCCATGTCCGAGATGCAAAATTATTACATTTTGTGGTTCCGTCCCGAAGCACTTCAAACTGTCAACTGGGCAGGTCCACCAGATGGGCAAATTGAACTTCAACCGGATGGTAGCCGATTGATGTCTCCTCGCATTTCCTTTGAGTTGTGGCAAGAAACTGTGAGGTCAAAATCTTTGCCTTGGCAGCCGTGCGAAATCGAAATAGCCCGAGAACTTCGAGTTGCTATTACTAGCATTGAGTTGCGGAAAATCAATCAGCAGCTTAGCTTAGCTTTGTCGGCTACCAAAATTGGATTTTGGGACTGGGACGTGCAGAAAAATCGCATAGTTTGGTCGAGAGAACATGAAGAGTTGTTTGGGTTGACCCCGGGCACTTTTGCCGGAACTTATCAAAGTTTTGCAGCTTGCGTTCACCCAGAAGATTTAAAAAGTATGGAGAATGCTATAAATCGGGCGATCGCCCACCGAGGAGATTACTGTCACGAAACCCGCGTGGTTTGGCCCGACGGCAGCATTCACTGGATGGAGGGGAAAGGTAAGTTTTTTTACAACGAAGCCGGCGATCCAGTGCGGATGGTGGGGACAGTTACAGAAATTACCGATCGCAAAGCTAGAGAATTACAGTTGCGCCTGTTGGAATTAGTAGTCACCACCACTAACGACGCCGTGTTAATTACCGAAGCTGAACCGATTGAGGAACCGGGCCCGCGAATTCTTTATGTCAACCCAGCTTTCACGCGGATGACCGGCTATACGCTAGAAGAAGTTGTGGGCAAAACGCCGCGCATCTTGCAAGGACAAAAAACAGATCGCGCCAGTCTCCATCGAGTTCGGACAGCTTTGAAAACCTGGCAGCCGGTGCGGGTTGACTCGATCAATTACCGCAAAGACGGGACGGAATTTTGGGTAGAAATGAGCATTGTGCCCATAGCGGACAAAAATGGTGAGTTTACCCACTGGGTATCAGTGCACCGGGATATTAGCGATCGCAAATTTGCTGAAGCCGCCCTCCAACAGCTCAACGAACGGTTAGAAATGCGAGTTTTGCAGCGCACCAGAGAACTAGAAAGCTCTCAAGCAGAACTCCGGGAAAGCGAAGCTTTATTTCGCTCTCTGAGCGAGAGTTCCCCCGTGGGCATTTTCAAAATCGATACTGAGGGGAAATGTACCTATACAAATCCCCGCTGTCAAGCAATTGGTGGCTTCACATCGGCAGCCGCTTTAGGAAACGGCTGGATGCGGTTTGTTCACCGCAAAGACCTCAAACTAATTCTGTCTAAGTGGCCCCAATCGCAATCGCTAGATGGGGAATTTTCCTGCGAATTCCGCCACATCCAGCGAGACGGAACCATCCGGTTTTGTCGGCTGAAAACAGCTCCGATTTTTTCCGACAGATATCAACTAATTGGTCACGTCGGCACAGTCACAGATATTACAGAAAGTCGGGCAATTGAAAAAATGAAAAATGAGTTTATTTCGATTGTCAGCCACGAACTGAGAACGCCGCTTGCCTCGATTCGCGGTTCTTTAGGTTTGCTGGCGGCTGGGGTACTGAAAAGTAAACCGGAAACTGCCAAACAGATGTTAGAAATCGCTTCGAGCGATACCGAACGGTTAGTGCGTTTGGTCAACGATATTCTCGACTTAGAACGGCTCGAATCGAGCCAAGTTATCCTCGTCAAGCAGTGGTGCGATGCCCAGGTTTTGATGCGGAAGTCTGCAGAATCTGTACTTTCTTTGGCTGCTGAAAATAACATTGATTTGTCAATTTTGCCCCAAACAGCAAAAATTTGGGCTGACCCGGACAGAATCGTTCAACTCCTGGTAAATTTGTTGAGCAATGCGATTAAATTCTCCGCTCCAGGGAGTACAGTAACTGTCAGGGTAGAAGATTTGGGCGATTCCCTACGGGATAGCTACGCTTCACGGGTTTTATTTGAAGTCAAAGATCGAGGGCGGGGGATTCCTGCTGATAAACTAGAAACTATCTTTGGACGGTTTCAACAGGTGGATGCTTCTGACTCCCGCCAAAAAGGAGGTACGGGTTTGGGTTTGGCTATCTGTCGCAGCATAGTACAGCAGCACGGGGGCAGAATTTGGGTCGAAAGTGTTGTCTCAGAAGGAAGCAGTTTCTATTTCACAGTGCCCGCACAGTTGGAAGGCGAAGGGGGAAAAAGTTTGGAGTTTTGAGATTGCTTTCATAAGACATCGCGAAAGCTAACGTTCCTCGCAACGCACGCGGGGAGAATGAGTTTGCAAGGGCTATATATCGATTTTTCTGTTCTCGGTTTAAGTAGGTGAGCGGCATAATATAGCAACCGCGCCCGACGATTAGGACGTTTTTAAGTGCTGAAACTCTTAATTTTATTGCTTCTTCTTTCTGCTATATCTGTCAAGAAACCCGGTTGAGGAGGCAGCGTGCGTAAGTTTTTTTTCGGTTTACCATGATTAATTTAAAATTTGAGTTTTAATTATGTCAGCAAAGCGCATTTTGGTAATCGATGATGAAAAAAACCTCTGCAGCGTGATTCAGGCCTGTCTGGAACATTTAGGCGGCTGGACGGTACTAAGCGCGCCCGACGGCAGTCAAGGATTGCTTTTAGCTGAAACTCAACTCCCTGACGCTATTCTGCTAGATGTGATGATGCCGGATATGGACGGACTTACTCTGTTTGGTTTGCTGCAAAACAATGCGGCTACTCGCGGGATTCCGGTGATTTTCCTGACGGCTAAGGTGCAGGCGATGGATTTGAGCGAATTTGCTGATTTGGGGGTAGCGGGGGTGATTGCAAAGCCTTTCGATCCTTTGAGTTTGGCACAGCAAGTGGCGGAAATTCTGGGTTGGGAACCGTTGCTTTAAACTCGGGTAAAATGCGATCGCACATAGGATATCAAACTCGGCATTTGAAACCGCTACTAGACAAACAAAGTCGGCCCAGCCCGACGGCAGAATCAAAGGGGCATTAAAGCCGGATGACGATCGAAAATCCTTTTTCTCATTCCCTTGATTCTTGCAAAAATCACGCAATTATGTTAGTCAACCGGGTTTATGCGTCCAGGAAAGTTCTAGCTTTTCCTGCTATTTTCATAATTTCCTCATTTTTTTGATTTAGCTTTGAGATGGATCGGTGATTGGTTAATTTAAACTCTGATTCCCTAGAAGTTCTAGAGATGATCTCAGGGAGTCGGGGTTTTTTGTTACCCGCAAAGCCGATCGGCTAATACCATATTTACAGGCAGAATAACTCCTCCAGAAGTTACACAGATGGGCCTCAAGAACGATTTTTTTTAATCCGAGATCACAGATGCAGCGAAGTTTTTTGGTAAAAAACCCGGTTTCAGCCTGCTAATCCAAGATTTACGCAGAGTTCCCTCAGAAACCGGGTTTTTTAACCCCGGAGCACAGATGCAGCCAAGTTTTTGGCTAAAAAGCCCGGTTTTTGTCTAAGTGTTGTAATCCCTGCTTCGGCAAAAGTATATTTATCAAAAAAAATGATGGTCTTCATAATTTCCTCATATTTTTTAGATAAAGTTTACTCCTAGCTCTGGATCTCAAGGTCGATCGCACTCTCAGCACCATTCCGCTGCCAAAGAGCCAACCTGTTGTCAGGAGAGTTCAGCGCAGTGACGGTACTTTCGATTAACTCGTGCCACAGCACAATTAACCTAAATAAGTCAGGAGTGGCGCACTGCATACCAAACAAACCGGGTTTTTTAACCGGGAAAAACGGGGATTCTGCGGCCGACATCTCAGTGTTGGCAGGATAACTCAATGCTAAAAAAATTAATAACTGAAGAGGTGATTCGCGCTCTCGAATAACACCCCAAAAATAAGTCGGTCGTTTGATCAAGAGCCAAACTCGCAATTGCCACTAACAGGCAAAGCCAAATCTCAGTAAGTTTTTGAAATAGTGTGGAGATTTTTTAAATGTCCGATCAGCTATCTTATAAAGGTAACAACCAGATTCTATGCTATTACGCAAATGTTACCAACCTAGTTCAGGTGGTTCGGATTGGGAACATTCCTAATTGGTACTTTGAAAGAGTGATGTTTCCGGGACAGCGACTGATGTTTGAAGCTGCGGCAGAAGCAGTCTTAGAAATTCACACTGGTACGGTGGCAAGTGCTATTTTATCCGACAAGATTCCCTGCTACGTGCTGCGGGTTATAGAAGAGGTAAGTTCCGAGTTCGAGCTGGTGATGAGCGAAGACCGATTGGCGGTATTAGCCTGCTAAAATTTATGAGAAATCAGACGAGATCGAGAACGGCCACAAAAATATTAGTTAACGAGTCTTTGGGGACAGGGAAAATGCAGAAAAATCTTGTCAATATTACCTTAGCTGTAGTCACAGAGGAAGTAGAAATAATCTTGGAGTCTTATCCGAAGCACCCCTACCAACAAGCTTTTTCGTGTTCGGGATTGCGACAAGATTTAATTGCTTATGTGCTCAGCCGAGTTCCTAATAGATATACTGCGATCGACTCCCGCGAGTCTGTGTCAAACCAAACAGTTCAGGTTCGCTGTTCTTCAGAACAGTTGCTGCACATAGAAAATTTGATTCATACTGGCATTCGCGACGTGCTCCACAGCTATCAGAAGATAGATTACCGCGTTCCTGAAGAAGTTAAATTTGATTCCAGAGTTGCTAGTTGGTTGTGATAGTTTCTTGTAATTGAGGGAGACGCCGAGATTCTCGGCTCTCTCGGTTGGGCGAGGTGGAATTGTGTACTGACAATCAAGCATCCAGGATACAAGCCCCCGGATTCATTCCTTCGCAGACTCAGGACCCAGAAATAAAAAACCTGTATCCCATAAAGGCGCCCCCGAATTTATCCGTGGGGTCAATGCTTAAAGGGAGCATCTCACCTTTGCAGCCCTCCGCTAGAAATTGGAGTTTTGAGGCAGGAGGCAGGAGGCAGGAGGCAGAAGGAAAGAGGAAGAAGGAAAGAGGAAGAAGGAAGGAGCCAGAAGAAGGAAGGAGCCAGAAGAAGTATTTTTACAAATATGAGATGCTCCCTGCTAAAATCTAAAATCTAAAATCTAAAATCTAAAATCGATTGACTTGATGGTTCAAGACTTTTGGTAATCGCAGCAGCAGTTGCACGGGCCATTGGGATTGACAGCACAGCGCAGAATTTCCGATCGAGCATTAAAGCGACAGCTAGCATCTCCGATAACCCAGATGCCGCTTACAAAAGTTCTTTCCGTCGGCGGTGTGGCCGACTGCACGTACAGGGCAATTTTTTGCAGTCGGTAGCGGCCGGATTTGAGTTGATAGCGGTGGTGGCGTTCCAAAACAGCGTAGGTTTGTCCCTCTAAATCTACATAGTTCCCCGGTTGTGGCGTCCAATCCAGCCGCAGGCTACCTAAATATTGGCGGGGGTGAGAGAGAATCACCTCTACGGGTAAAGTATTTTGTTCCATGTGGCGGTGCGTTGGCGAACTGAACTAAAGGGGCAAATAGTTGACTCAACCTATAGCCTTTCTCAGAAAGATGAGGTACTCATGGGCATAGGGCATAGGGCATAGGGCATAGGGCATAGGGCATAGGGCATAGGGCATAGGCCTCCGTGGGCATACCTCACCACGCTTGAGAACCGCTATACATCTTGTTCATCTAGAAAGATAAGTTTTTATAGAGAGAGTAATTTAGGTTTAGGCGCTCAACTTAACTATAGAACCTTTGGCGATCGAGGAATAGGCGACTTATCTTGGGATAGCCGACTCCCTCCACTACGTTGGGCCTCACATCTTGCACCATTCTCAATTAGCCTTTTCTGAACAGGCTTTCCGGCCTGTTCCACAAGAAAATTTATCTTTTGTGGAACAGGCCGGAAAGCCTGTTCTTGAGAATGGTGCAAGATGTGAGTTCCACCCAACAGGCGAGGAAATAAACTTCAACTCGCTTGAGGTAACTAAAGTTCAGTTCGATTAGGTTTGATAAAGCAGTACACGCTGATGGTATCGCAAGTCGCAGGTTTGATCGATACGCGGTTGAGATTCCTGAACAGATTTTAACGGTTTGCAGGACTTGGGGTGCTTTGGGTGCGTTTGTATGAGGACTTGACTGCTCACTACAAACCAAAGGGAATTTTTGGCAATCAAAATTCCCAAAAATATGCCATTCCTTCCATGATTCCCCAAGCGCAAGCAGAACCAGCTAAATAATGATTTTCAGTGCCGCATTCGCGATGCCATTCTAAGAGTTCTGACAGAGCATTAGCGACGATTACTCCCCGGACATCCTGTTCAAACATACTGATATCATTGCCAGAATCACCGCAAACTAATGTTGCCTCAGATGGAATTTGTAGGCGCTTTTGTAAATAAGTAAGGGCATTGCCTTTATTGCTAGTTTGCGGTAAAATATCCACATTACTATTGCTGCTAAAAATGATTTGAGCTGGCAGTCCAGATTCAGTTAACTTTTGTTGCAAAGCCTGGACAGTCGAGCTATTTTCTGATGCTGGTTCCAGACTATAACTGATTTTCCAAGGATTTTGTTCTTTTGGGGATTGGGGTTTAAGCTGGGAAAACTGCTGCGCTAAAGAGGCGATCGCCATTTTATCCCAGCCTTGAGAAAGATATTCCGCCCAATCTAAATCGAGGATGCTGTCTTTGTAAATTTCGCTGCCTACACCTGCGATCAAATAGTCGGGTGCTAGCAGTTGCTTTTGGGCAATTAATTCGCAAGTTGAAGCATAAGAACGCCCGGTAGCGTAAACCAAACAAATTTGCGATCGCAGTGATTGCAAGCGCTGGTTTAAAACTTGAGTTGCTTCGTCATCTCCGACTAGCGTGTTGTCTAAATCTGTAACTAATAAAAACTTCATTTGGGGAATTAGTCAGGAGTCAGTAGTCATCAGTGATTAGTGATTGGGAATGGATCGCTTCCTAAAATAATTTTAACTATTTATAAGAATTTGTTAAACCCACTACATTTATAAGCAAGCTTATCGGTTAAGCTTGGCCAGATTTAATTTTCAACAAGTGGTGTGAGTGGTATGGTGAAGAATTCAAGCTCCGTTAAAGCTTTTTGGCTGTCTTTCTTGATTTCTGGTGCGGCAGTGCCTTTGGGGCCGATCTCCGCAACAGCTCAAATTCAGGATACCTCAACTCCAGAAGTTGCGCTAGAAGCGAGTACCGTCCCTACGGCTAGCCCAGACGCAGCGCTGGCAGCAGGTAAGATTGAGATACCGCAGTTAGCGGCGATAACCGCAGAGACTAACTCAGCAGTCGATCGCGCTTTACCCGACACAGATGCAGCATGGGTGAATCGCGCTTTACCTCAAACAGATATAGCAACAGTCGATCGTGCTTTACCCCAAACAGATATAGCAACAGTCGATCGCGCTTTACCCCAAACAGATGCAGCAACAGTCGATCGTGCTTTACCCCAAACAGATATAGCAACAGTCGATCGTGCTTTACCTCAAACAGATATAGCATGGGTGAATCGCGTTTTACCGCAAACAGATATAGCAACAGTCGATCGTGCTTTACCCCAAACAGATATAGCATGGGTGAATCGTGCTTTACCCAAACAAGATATAGCAACAGTCGATCGTGCAACAACAACCCCAGAAATAACGGAGGCAATTCGCGAATTGCCTCCACAGAAGTTAGAAATTGCAAACTCTCCTCAGTCTCAACAAGTTGCTGAAGCCAGCAAAGTTGCCGACATCAGCAGCGAGACGGGCACCGCTGATGACCTCAGCATACAAGAAGACGCAGCACAAGTCACTTCTGTTTCCCAACTCTCCGACGTGCGGCCGACAGATTGGGCTTTTCAAGCCTTGCAATCCCTAGTAGAAAGATACGGCTGCATTGCGGGATATCCAGACGGCACATTCCGAGGCAATCGGGCAATGACTCGCTACGAATTTGCCGCCGGATTAAACGCTTGCTTAGACCAAATTACCAAACAACTTGGCGGTTCTACTGGTAATTTAGTCAAGCGAGAAGATTTACTGGCTTTGCAAAGATTGCAAGAAGAATTTGCGGCAGAATTAGCTACATTGCGCGGTCGAGTAGATGCTTTAGAAGCCCGCACTGCCGAATTAGAAGCCAACCAATTTTCAACTACGACTAAACTCAACGGATTTGCTTGGTTTAACCTGAGTGGAGCTTTTGCGGGCAAGCGAGTCCGAGTTGAAGCAATAAATGGAAATGCTGCTCCGCTAGATCGAGTACCCGGACGCGATCCTGTCACCAACAGACCGATCGTGCAGACAGTGGACGACCCAGAAATTACTTTCAGCCACTTAATTTGGTTAACCCTCACTACTTCTTTTACAGGCAAAGACCAATTGGTTACACAGCTAGCTGTAGGTAACGGAAATTCACCAGCCAATCAGTATACTTCTCCGGGTCTTTTTAATACCTTTGGCACTCCTTTTCTCGACCAGACTGCTGGGGTGAATCCCAATGAAGTTATCCTGCGAGAACTTTATTATCAGTTCCCGGTTAGCAACAGCTTGCAATTAGTAATCGGCCCCAGAATTAATTTCTACCGCTACTTTGACAACAATAACTTTAGCTTTTTCGTGGACGGTGCGAGCAGTTTTAATTCTAACAATAGCACTTTGTTAACTGCTACCAAACGCGGCGCAGGTGCTTTGGCTTTGTGGGATATCAGCCGCCGATTGAAACTGCGTTTAGGCTATTTGGGCGAGAGTATGGAATTTTTGCCCAGTTCGGTGTTTAATTCCGCTTCCAATCCGTCTCAAGGCTTGTTTGGTGGGACAAATACGAGTACCGCCGAACTAACATTCAGTCCGAGCGATCGGGCAAATTTGCGGTTTTTGTACAGCCGTTCCAACATCCAGCAAATTGGCGGGCTAATCGGAGCACCGAATGGCAGGCCCCTTAACGGTTTGGCAGATGACGGTTTCGGTGGCCGTCTCGGCAATGCTACTGCCAATACTTATAGCTTTAATTTCGATTGGTCGCTCAGCCGCCGTTTCGGTCTTTTCGGCCGCTACGGCTACGCCGAAACCAATATATTTCCCAAGACTGACCGACCCGACGGCACGATCAAAACTCAATCTTATATGTTAGGATTTGCACTTCCTGATTTATTCAAAAAAGGAGCTGTGTTTACCGCCTCATTTTTAGTACCTTTTGACGTTACTGGCGGTCGGAGGTTTCTGGTTTCGGGCGGGGGGAATGGTGGCAAACAGTACGAAATTGAAGCCACTTATTATTTGCCTGTCACCGAGAATATTTCGCTCGTACCGGCATTTTATGCGATCTGGAATGCCAACAACTTCGATAACAACCCGACAATTTTTGTGGGCAATTTGCGGACTCAGTTTAGTTTTTAATTCGACGCATGGGAACCCAGAAACCGGTTTTTTTGACGACAAAAATACTGCGTTGTAGCCCGCACCCAAGGTTAAAAACCCGGTTTCTAAGGAATGAGAATTAAATAACTTCCACTCTTGAAAGTGGGATGGGCGTCCCGCCCGTCCAAAAAGGACGGGCGG